>DAIRCT010000164.1:0-1706 GCA_036796535.1 Ignavibacteriaceae bacterium | reverse complement strand
GCTTACAATATATTTAGGATCAGAAGGATCATCTTCAAAATGTTTACGTAGCCGGACAATAAAATTATCAACGGTTCGTGTTTCAATATCGGGATTCATATTCCATACGTTCTCAAGCAATTCTTTTCTGGTTACAACTTTATCTTTATTCTCAATCAGGTATTTCATTATCATTGCTTCATAAGTTGTAAGCTGAAACTCTTTTTTTCCCTTTGTACACTTAAGATTTTCAAAGTTTATTTCATTATCACCAAATCTATAAATTGGATTATCGATCACAACTTTTTGATACCAGCTTTTGCGCTTTAACATTCCTTTTATTCTTAAAAGCAATTCTTTAAGATGGAAAGGTTTGGTAAGATAATCATCGGCGCCAAGCTCAAGTCCCTTTACTCTATCTTCTGCTTGAGTTCGTGCTGTTAACATAAGTATAGGCATTTGCGGATTTCTATCGCGTATATGTTTTGCGATTTCAAAACCATTAAAGTATGGAAGCATTATATCAAGAACTATTAAATCAAATTCGTTTTCATCAAAAAGTTTTAATGCTTCTTTCCCATCCTTTGCAATAGTAACCTCATAACCTTCTTCGGCAAGATTATACTCCAGGCCGTGAGCAAGGTTTTCTTCATCTTCCACTAAAAGAATTTTGGGTTGATTCAAATCTTCTTTACTCATGTTTTAACCCTTTTTTCTTTTTTGATTTTTTCTTTTCAATAAAAACCGGTAATTCAATTTTAAATTTAGATCCTTTCCCTTTGCCCTCGCTGGATGCTGTAACTTTTCCTTTATGGTTTTTAATAATTTCCCGTACAACATAAAGCCCCAGCCCGGTACCTTTAACGTTGGGGATATCGCTTTCGTAGATTCTATAAAATCTTTGAAAGATTTTTTTTATCTGATCATGTGTAATTCCAATTCCATTATCAGAAAATTCAACTTCAAATTTTTTAGAATTTTGTTTGAACAAAACATTAATCTGTAAATCCCTTGTGCTGTATTTTATAGAATTATCAACAAGATTATCAAAAACCGTTTTAATTGAGTTTCTATTAATCAAAATGTTACAACCGGCATTTCCACTAAAATTTATTGCTGCGGGATTAAGTTTAAATTGCTGTGCCGATTCAAGTATTATTTCCTTAATCGTTTCATCTGCTTTGTAAATTTCAAAATCTTTTTGAGTTTTCTTCTTATCCATCGCAGAAACTTCCAGTATTGAATTGATAAGATTTTTTAATCTTTCGGCATCGCGCATCATTAATTCATAAAACTCTTTTTTCTTTGCTTCGGGTACATTACGTGTGTTTAGTGTTTCCAGATAAAGCTGGATTGATGATAAAGGTGATTTTAGTTCGTGTGTAACATTAGCAATAAAATTATCATACATTGCATTCAACTTTATTTGAATATTTAAATGACGAAATATCAAGACAAGACTGACAGATAAACCTGTAAGTAAAACAATTCCGCCTACAAAGGGAAAAACACTTGGAGCATCATAAACAATTTGTGGTGAAATTGATTCGCCAACCTGTTCAAATATTATATTATTTTTTACGTACCAATAAATCCACAACAGCAAAACAGCAAGCCACACAAGCTGGGCAAGTATAAATATTGCGAGGTTATAAGCAAATGAGTGTCTGCGTTTCATAAAAATATTTTATCATTTGATAGCCAAAGAAATATCATCTCGAATCCCG
>DAIRCT010000163.1:0-1728 GCA_036796535.1 Ignavibacteriaceae bacterium | reverse complement strand
GTAAATGAATACAAACCCGCAGGAAGTTATGAAGTTGAGTTTTCCGTAGGTCAGCACTCAAGTGCTGACATATCAAGCGGAGTTTATTTCTATCAATTAAAAGCGGGGGACTTTATCCAAACTAAGAAAATGCTTTATCTCAAATAATTCAAAGTGTAGTCCACCTTAAAGGTGGGCTACACTTGGTTACTAAATTAATTTTTAGGAGAATGTATGAGAACAATAACATTTGTTTTTGCAGTTATAATGATATGGCTTTTCACTTCTTACTGTCCCGCACAGCAGGATATTGCAGGCAGTAAAGATCATCCGATGTTCAATCGACTTACTGGATTTTATATAACCCAATACGAGCAGGAAGAATTCGGTTCACATAACTTTTATGATGTAAATGATAATGAAAAAAATGTTGAAGGGAAGAAAACTTTTATAAAGTATGAATGTGAAAATGAAGTAGGAGCTCTTAAGATCATCAGAAATTTTTCAAATGCGATTAAAAAGATAGGTGGAACCGCTTATGAATCTTCTGGTAACAGAACTTATTTGTATTTAAAGGAGGGTAATAAGGAAACCTGGGCAGAAGTCTTTGCGGGAGATTATGATTACGATCTTACTATAATTGAAAAAGGTGAGGTTGAACAGGAAATAACTGCCAAAGCAATTCTTAAAGAACTTAATGAAACAGGAAAAGCAATTCTGTACATCAATTTTGATTCAGGTAAATCAACTATAAAAAAAGAATCAATGCCTGTTGTCGAACAAATTATTGAAATGATGAAACAAGCTCCTGATATTAAAATAAGTGTAGAGGGACACACAGATAGTGATGGCAGCAACGAATCAAACTTAAACCTTTCCGAAGCCCGTGCAGAAGCAGTTGTGGATGCCATTGTTAAAGGAGGAATAGATAAATCAAGATTATCTTCTGCCGGATTTGGAGAAGAAAAACCAATTGCAGATAATTCAACGGCTGAAGGTAAAGCAAAAAACAGAAGAGTTGAATTGATAAAGAAATAGTCTTTGCGAATCCTGCTTAGCGCAGGCAGGTTTGTGTTTTTATTTTGTGTTCTTTGCGTGAAGTATAGCAAAAAATTCTTTCTCGCAGAGGTCGCAAAGTTTTTTCGCTAAGCACGCAAAGAAAATCAGAGTTCCTTAATTAAGTACAAAAGATTATCTTCCACTTTATAGTACATTGGAGCAATCTGTACTTTAGGATAACGCTGGCGCAATCTCTGCGTTTCGCTAAGTATAAAATCTATTTCATTATTGATTTCAAACATCGGAGCGTAATTATTAAAATGCTCTTCGGCTTGTTCAACTGTCCAGCCGCCATTTTGTGAAAGTTTTGTTATAAACTGATTTTTCTTCGACATCAGATTAACCATTCCGCAATTACTGTGTGCAATAAGTGCAATATGTTTTACTCCACCCACCGCAATTGCAAAAGAAACTTTAAACTCGCTGTACCGAAGATTAGCTCCGCCGGTACGAATTATATAAGCAAAGTTATCAGGTATATGCAAATGTTTTCTGTTATCCATGCACATTCCAATGAGTAATTGCGCGTTGGAATAATTTTCAAAATCACGATTTAGATTATGATATTCCAGCAGTAAACCTATTGGGGTGTTTTGGTAAACAACTGGAATGTCTTGTTTATTTTGAATTGTTATTATTCTGTGCATAATACCTAATAATACTTTTAGAAATTTTTCTCTCTAAAGTGTA
>DAIRCT010000162.1:0-1768 GCA_036796535.1 Ignavibacteriaceae bacterium | reverse complement strand
AATCGGCAAATGATCCTGCAAAATTGTATTTACCTTTTATTGTGTAATTAACCTGATATGTATCACCTTCTTCGATGTATGATTTAATTTTATTTATGGAATTGATGAATTCTTTTTTTGATGTGTTCAATTTAAAGTTTTTAATCTTGTAATCATCTGATTTACAAAATTCTAATTCAGAGGATTTGATACTCTTAAAATTATTTTTATCATAGAAAAAGAATTGAATTAAGCTTTCATTCTTTGGTAAGAATTTGTTTAGTGTTTTCTCAAACAAATATCCCGCTTCGTAATTCATCAATGAGTATCCAAAGTATCCTTTCGCAATAAGATCATCTATCTTATTTAATTTTTCATCCAGATTTCTTAATGATTTTATTGTAACGATTTCTTTTGGTTTTAAGAAAAGATAAGAATCACTCCTCCCATAAATTGGTGGAGTGAAAAAAAATGCAGCATTCGGAGTTGATGATACTATACTTATAATTTCTTGAATCTTCATTTTTGTAGGGAACGAACTCCCGTTCGTTCCGTTTGTTTTTTATTTAAGGTGTTGTCTTAATATTAATTTATTTTTTTTATAATATCCTGAGCGGATCGATCAGGAGATCGATCCCTACAGTTTTAATTGATTATCTAAATTAAAAACCATTTGTTATTTTTGAACAGTTCTAATTTAATCATACTCAGGAAATTATATGAGCAAACCTCGTCTTTCCTTCTGGCAAATCTGGAATATGAGTTTCGGATTTCTTGGCATTCAATTCGGATTCGCACTTCAAAATGCAAATGTAAGCAGAATTTTTGAAACACTTGGTGCAAGCATTGATTCAATTCCTATCCTTTGGATAGCAGCACCTGTTACAGGACTTATCATCCAGCCAATAATCGGTCATTGGAGCGATAAAACCTGGAACAAACTAGGTCGACGACGACCTTTTTTTCTTGTTGGTGCAATTCTGGCATCAACTGCAATCATTGTTATGCCAAACTCCCCCGCACTTTGGGTCGCTGCTGGAATGCTCTGGATAATGGATGCATCAATAAATATTTCTATGGAACCATTCCGTGCTTTTGTTGGCGATATGCTTCCATCAGAACAGCGCACAGTTGGATTTTCTATGCAAAGCTTTTTTATCGGAACTGGAGCAATCGTTGCTTCAGCTTTGCCATATATGATGACTAACTGGTTTGGAATATCGAATACCGCCGATCCAGGTAAAATTCCTGATTCAGTTAAATTTTCTTTTTACATTGGCGGAGCAGTTTTTTTGCTTGCAGTTATTTATACAGTTTTTTCAACAAAAGAATATTCACCGGAAGAATTAAAAAAGTTCAACGATGATGAAAAGAAATTATCTCAATCAAAAACTTCAACGATTAATTTAATCTCAGCCAAAGCTTTTAATAAAAATGGTTTAGTTTGGATTTTTATTGGTCTGCTTGGTTCCGCAATTCTTCACTTTGTCCTGCATCAAAATGATTACGGGCTTTATGTTTTATTTGTTGGCTCAATAATTTTTGGATTGTTACAATTAGCTGCTGGATTTTTTACAAATCAAAATAAAACTAATGGTGGTTTAGTCGCCATCTTAAATGATCTTTATAAAATGCCGAAGACAATGAAGCAGCTTGCGGTTGTTCAATTCTTTTCCTGGTTTGCTTTGTTTGCAATGTGGATTTACACAACTCCCGCAGTTACACATCATATTTATGGTGCAACTGATCCTTCCTCAGGATTATATAATCAAGGCGCAGATTGGGTTGG
>DAIRCT010000161.1:0-1788 GCA_036796535.1 Ignavibacteriaceae bacterium | reverse complement strand
ATTACATTTACGGTAAGGTTAAGTACTAAACAATGAAATTGAGATTTAAGTTCAGATTACAAGAGCATAGCATCTATTAAGTAATCAATGTTTTTTTAAAAGATTTGTCACGATTAAATTAGCCTCACTAATAATAGATCTTGGGTAAGACATAATCTCAAGAAGTCTAATTGCATTTCCGGAAGTACACGCACCAGATTGGATTTTATAATCGAAATAGAATTTATCACCTTCAATTCGCTCACTGAAGTGATACATTAAAAAAGTATTTTGAAGCATTTCCTGTAATTCAATATCATGCGTAGTTACAAAAACAAAATTGCTTTTATCAATATACCTAAGTACTGCAGTTGAAGATGCTAACCTTTCTATTGTATTTGTACCTCTAAATATTTCATCAATAAGAAAAACATATTTATTATCATCATTCGATATATCAATAAAATCTTTAATCGCCTCAATTTCTATAAAGAAATAACTCTTCCCTTCTTCTAATTCTTCGTTTCTTCTAATCGAAGTTTTTACAATTAAGGTTGGAATTGAAATGGATTTTGCCAAACAAAAGTTTAGTGTTCTGGCTAAAATAAAATTTACACCTAATGTTTTTATGAATGTAGTTTTACCCGACATGTTGGATCCTGTTATCAAAACTGATTTCTTAATGTCTTGAAGTGAATTTGAAACTGGTTTTTTTAAAAGTGGATGATATAATTCATTAAAACTAACTTTATCATCTTTGTTAAATTCAGGTTCACAATAGTTTTTAACTTCTTCTAAATAGGATGCAACTGAAATGGAAGCATCAAGACTTCCAACTGCTTTGAAAAGTTCGTGGATTTCATCTTGATGTTTCGTTAAAACATCTACAGATCGATAATAAGCAATTATATCAAATAACATAAACATATTTAGGTATTCAATCATTGCAAGAGCTAATTCACCTAAATATTGCTTGTCGATTACCAGATAACCGAGCTTAGATTTTAATGATTTTAGCAAATGCTTTTTAGATTTCAAGAATTCAATTTCATCTATATAAGTTTTAGTATTTATTTCACTTATTGAAATTGAGGATAATAAAAGATTATTAAGTCCTGAAAATCCGGCAAAATACTCATAAATCTTAGCAGAGAATATTTTATTGATTAAAAGATTGGTAAGTAAAATTCCGAGCGATATTATTAAGAAGATACCATTGTAAGATATCAACAATAAGGATAATAATGATGCAAGCGATAATAAATAAAAAATCCTATAAAATTTAAACTGTGGCAGAGATTTGCTCAATACTAAGTAAGCTATAAAGTAAGATGATACTCCAAATAGATTTAACAATTTTAATTGAATGCTTTCTCTTAAATCAGAATTCTCTTTTAATTCTTGAATGAGTTTCTGTCTTCTCTTTAATTCATCCTCATTATTTTGATACTTATGCAGTAATGAATATAAATATTGTTGTCCTACGCCTGAAGTATTTCTATCCAGTAAACTGAAAACAGAATTAAAATTTAGATCATTCCATGTTTTGTCATCCACTGTTTGAATGTTTTTAGAATTACTCTGTAATCTGAAATAAGATGAGATTAAATCATAATTCCTATGTTTTTCAAGTGGTTTCGCCCAATTTTTTTTAATGTTTTCAAGCTTTTTATTTTTCCGCCAAAACATTTTATTCCCCTAAGTATTTATCTTTAATTTCTAAAAGATATTTGTACGCTTCTTCATAATTGTTTCCAATTTTTCCATCAAGTATTGCTTCTTCAATCGCAGTTTTAATCTCACCTACTT
>DAIRCT010000160.1:0-1849 GCA_036796535.1 Ignavibacteriaceae bacterium | reverse complement strand
GCTTTCTGGCGTCAAATAAGAATGGTTTCGAGAAATTTAAGAAATAGGTAGGTTTTATTATGGCAGGCAAAGCAACATTATTCATGATAATCGGTTTTACAGTATTATTCATGGTCGCAATGAAAAACATTGGGCGAATTTCTACTGATGCAGTAGGAAATATGGTTAGTTATTATAGCGAAATGATCGCACATAATATTGCAGTTAGTGGTGCCAATCTTGCTTCAAATCAAATATTTGTTGATCCGACCTGGGTTACAGGATATGATAACCAGCCATTTTCTGGCGGAACATTAGATGTATCTGTAGATGTACTCGACGCATATAAAAATATCAGACAAATTACAGCTACAGGAACTTACTTCGGAATCTCAAGTGTGGTGAAAGTTACTTTATCTCCGAGTAAATTTTCAAAATTTGCTTACTATTCAATTAGTGAAGGTGGAACAATTTGGTGGACTGCTAAAGATACTGTTTGGGGACCTTTCCATACACAAGATAATTTACGCGCGGCAGGGCATCCGGTATTTTTTGGAAAAGCATCCAGTTTAAAAAGTCTTCTATATTATGAAAATAAAACTAAGGATAAACCATATTTCCTTGGCGGATATGAATCTGGAATTAATTTAGCTATGCCTTCAGATGGTATAGATAATATGGAAACAGCAGCAGATGCTGGAGGATTGAAATTTACAAATAAGGATACAGTATATATGTACTTCGTAAATGATTCTTTAAAATATAAATATTCGTTTGGTGCTTCTTATACAACAGTCTACCTTCCCGATGCTGCTTCCAATGGAGTTATTTTTGCTAAAAATTCAGTTGTAAGATTAAAGGGTACGGTAAAAGGGCAATACACTCTTGCCTGCAACAGTACCACTTCATCCACTAGTAAAGGAAATATTTATTTGGATGATGATATAGTTTATAGTAAAGATCCGAAACAATATCCCAACACAATTGATATGCTCGGAATTTGTGCAGAGAATAATGTGTGGATTACTAATAACACACCAAATAAAACCAGCATTAGTATTAATGCTTCGGTTTATTGTGAAAAAGGCGGCTTTGGTGCTGAATACTATGACACAAGACCTGTTAGTGGAAACATAAACTTACTTGGGGGTATTATTCAGAACACAAGAAAAGCTGTTGGTACTTTTAGTGGAAGTTCAATTACTCATGGTTTCGCAAAACGATATCAGTATGACGATAGATTTATGGTAGCTTCCCCCCCATTTTTCCCTGGAACTGGTGGCTTTGAAATTGTCTCTTGGTTTGAATAATCTTATAATTTATAATTGGGGGACTAATTTATCCAATATCTCATCATTTCTGGAATGTTCAGCTCTTTATTTTTAATTTTCGGTTGGTAAAAAGGTTATTATTTTGAAAGAGACAATTTTATTAGTTGATGATGAAGTCACTTACCTTGATTTGCTGAAAAGCATACTCGAGAACGAAGGATACCGTGATGTAATAACTGAATCAAATCCTTTAAATGTTCCAAACATACTAAAAACCCAAAAAGTCGATTTAATTTTATTAGATATTTATATGCCGCAGATGAACGGCATCCAACTTCTTGAAAAAATCTCACCCGAATATCCTAGCATACCGGTTATTATCGTTACCGCAGTTGATGATAAAGATATTGCTTTAGAGGCAATTAAGTTTGGTGCTTACGAGTTTATTATTAAGCCGCCTGATACCGATCGCTTGCTGCTTACAATCCGCAGAGCAATTGGTTACAAGCTTTTAGAAAAAGAAAGAGATGTTCTGCGAGTTGAATCCGCTAAAGAGAAATCCAGAAAAAATAATTTTAAAGAATTAATAACTGCTTCTG
>DAIRCT010000159.1:0-1892 GCA_036796535.1 Ignavibacteriaceae bacterium | reverse complement strand
TCACATAAGCTTTTGTAAGATCACCGGCAGTGTAATAAGTTGAGCCAAGCAATCCGTATAAATTAATGTCCTGCGGAGTAATGTTTATTCTTGAGTTTATAAGTGCAGCGGATTCATCATATTTTTTTAGCTGAAGGTAAAGCGAATTAAGTTTGTTGAAGTACTGAATATTAGTCGGATCTTTTTTATTTAGCGTTTCAATTATTTCAACAGCTTTAGCAAAATCCCCTCTTTGCTCATAACTTTCTGCAAGCATAAACTGGTTTTGATCCATTGGACTTTGCTGTGCAAAAAGTGCAAAAGCAAAAAGAATTATAGGAAGAATTTTCTTTATCATAGCTTAAAAATAGCAATTAAATGCGGGCATTCAAGGGGAGAATTTTATAACACACCCCCTTAATTCCCCTCTCGAGAGGGGAAAAGAAGGGGTGTGTGAATTTTTAGGAGAGTTTAAACATAACAGGTATTACAACTTCTGCTTTTACTGGTTTGTTGTCTTTAATTCCAGGAGTGAATTTGGTTTTTTTAATTGCATCCATTGCTGCTTTATCACAATCCTCGTTAACACTTTTCAGGATGGATGTTTCTGTAACATTTCCCTGTTCATCAATTATGGCTTTCACAAAGACTTTACCTTCAACTCCTGCCTCTTTCGCTGAAATAGGATAGACAACATTTTTAATCATTGCTTCAATTCCACCAATTGGTTCTGGATATTTATCAAGTTTTTCTTCCTGAGCAAATCCGCTTCCAATAGAAAAAAGAAATGTAAACAAGAATAAACAAAATATATTTTTCATTTGAGGCTCCTTTATTAATGATTAATATTTAATGATCTAGTTCTATTGCAATCTAAAGTTTATTGGGATTACCACTTCAGATTTTACTGGCACACCATCTTTATATGCTGGTCTAAATTTTACTTTTCTAATTGCATTAGTCGCTTCTTCGTCACATTCAGGATAAATTCCTTCAAGAATTTCAGTGTTTGTTACATTCCCATTTTCATCAATTTCAACTGCTACTATAACCCCTCCTTGAATCCCTTTATTTTTCGCTGATTCGGGATACCGGATATTTTTTTGAATTGAAATCATGCCGCCAATAGGCATCGCAAGAGAATCAAGTGCACTATATTCCGGCATACCTTTTTCAAACCACAAGCGATCTGTATTATCAAACCAGAATGTGAATTGAAAACTTCCGGGAAGTTTATTTTTATCTAATAGTTTGTCCGTATTTTTTGATAATTCTTCGGTAACGATTTTGATGATATTCTCTTCACCTTCTAAAATTAGAACTTTACTAAAATTCCCAGATTTATTTATTTCAACCAGTATCTGATTGCGTGTGTCTGGTAAAACCTTTAGTCCTGCAATTTTAATTTTATTTTCAATTGCATTAAAAATTGCTTCATATTCCTGCTTGGCATTCACAAGTAAGTGCGGAGCTTTGGTAAATCGTTTTAACTCAAATTCTTTCAAGTCTTTTACATTGACAATCTCGGTCTTCTTATCATCAGAACAACTAAGAAGTAATAAAAATAAAAACATCAAAAAAATCATTTTCGTTTTCATTTTAACCTCAGCTATTTGGTTTAATAATAATTTCGTTATCAAATGTTGCGCGCACTTCAACTCCCGGTAAACTGTTGTAGAGCATTTGTATTGTTTTTGTCTGCATCATCATTTGCTCGGAAAGGTTATCAACTCTTTCCTGGTAGTTAGAAACTTTAAAGAAAAGATACCCGCTTAAGAAAAGTAAAACCAATGCAGCGGCATAAGAAACTGCAGAAAAGATTTTTATGCTGGAAAACATTCCTGTTTTTGCTGCGGCTTTAGATCCAACAGATCTTAAAATTCTTTCTTCAAGCTCAGCGGGAAAATCTTCTG
>DAIRCT010000158.1:0-1901 GCA_036796535.1 Ignavibacteriaceae bacterium | reverse complement strand
GCCAATTGTAATCGCGAAATAAATTATATAATCCATATAACGAGGAACTCCTTATT
This sequence comes from Ignavibacteriaceae bacterium, assembly GCA_036796535.1. GTDB lineage: Bacteria > Bacteroidota > Ignavibacteria > Ignavibacteriales > Ignavibacteriaceae > IGN3. The sequence goes on along the minus strand of DAIRCT010000158.1, from coordinate 1,845 downwards.
CTTCTAACGTATACTTTTTTTATATGATTGTCATTTCGATCCCGATTCTATCGGGAGAGAAATCTGAATCTTTTAAGGTTTAAGATTTCTCAGTCGAAGACTCTTCGAAATGACTTTAAACTTTTGACGATACACTTTTATAAGTGCATAGCCAATTTACCAAACCTCTAATTTAAAGAACTCACAAATTCTCTGGTTATCTTATCACACTCAAAAATTGTTTCAATATCCGGATCAGAATGATTCTCAATTTTATCCAATGCTTTACTAATCAAATCAGAAATCTGAGAGAACTTTATTTTTTTATTTATAAACTTTTCAACAGCAATTTCATTGGCGGCATTCAAAATACAAGGCGCTGTTCCGCCGGTTTTTATCGCATCAAAAGCTAACTTTAAACACTCAAACTTATGAAAATCCGGTTCAAAAAAAGTTAGATTATTGATAACCGGTAAATCGGTTCTCCTAAAATCATTTTGCAATCTTTCCGGAAATGTTAGCGCATATTGTATCGGCAACTTCATATCCGGCAAACCAAGCTGTGCTTTTACAGATCCATCCACAAACTGAACCATTGAATGAATTATTGATTGCGGATGAATAACAACATTAATTTTTTCAACAGGCAAACCAAATAACCAATGTGCTTCGATAACTTCAAGTCCTTTATTCATCATCGTTGCCGAATCGATGGAAATTTTATTTCCCATTTTCCAGTTTGGGTGATTAAGCGCTTCATCTACAGTTGCATTTTCAAAAAACGATTTATCTTTGTGTAAAAACGGTCCGCCGGAAGCAGTAATAATTAGCTTCTCAACTTCATTAAGATTTTCACCAACTAAACACTGATAAATTGCAGAATGTTCAGAATCAACCGGGAGTATTTCTGCGTTGTTTTCTAAAATTAATTTTGTAACAAGTTCACCTGCAACAACAAGAGTTTCTTTATTTGCCAGTGCAATTCGTTTTCCGCGCTTAACTGCTTCAAGAGTTGGAGCTAATCCGGCAAAACCAACCATTGATCCAAGAAGAATATCATAATCTCTTTGCGAAGCCGCATTTAGCAGCTCATCATAACCAGAAAGAACTTCGCACAAATTGCCAATGTTAGATTGTAATTCTTTAGCTTTAGATTCATCGGTAACAACAACAAATTCCGGACTGAATTCTTTTACTTGTTGCTCTAAAACATCGATTCTTGAATTTACTGTTAATCCAATAACGCTAAATCTTTCCGGAAAATTCCTGATAACATTAAGAGTGTTAACGCCAATCGAGCCGGACGAACCTAAAATTAAAATTTTCTTCATTTTCTTAGAATTTAACGGTTAAAAGTACCAAAGAATGAGAAGTTTAGCAATTGACTATTTGGTGTAATATGAAGGCACTTTTGTTCTTTTTGCGACTTTGTGTTTTAGTGGCTGAATGACTTTAGGAAAAAACACTTGCCACTAATTATACGAATTATCACCAAATATCAAAAAGAGGAAAAATATTAGTGGCAATTCGTGGCTTGTTTTATTAATCTTATTTTTTGTACGACCAGAATAAATAAAAAATATTTTGTAAGTATGGAAACATTATATACGTTTTTAGCATCTTTTAGATAAGAAACAAAAATAGATTTTGCAGGAAAAAGAAAGTCATATAATTGAGTTTACAATCCTCTTTAATAAATACAAGAAGCGGATTTACAATTACGCATTAAAAATGCTAAATGATAAAATGCGTGCAGATGATATTGTGCAGGATGTTTTTATAAAGCTCTTTGAAAATCTTAACAACATTCACAACAAACAGAGCATACAATTTTGGTTGTTCAAAACTGCACGCAATGAAATGATG
>DAIRCT010000157.1:0-1927 GCA_036796535.1 Ignavibacteriaceae bacterium | reverse complement strand
ATAAATCAGGATAAACGGGTCAAATGAGCTTTGTTACATAAGTTTTACAATTGATAAGTTTTATTATGAATTACAATAAGAGAATAAAAAATTAATATATGAAATGAAATAATCATCATCTGATGAATTTTGTATGACCTGAATTTAATAAAATGACTTACCGCTACTAAATTTTTATTGATAATTATTTTTTACACAAAGTAATTTTTATCTTAATGTTTGTTACTTTTATACCGCCTATTTTGTCGGTGGCTTGATATTTGTTTTTTGGACTGTTTTTTACGGAATAAATTTTAAATGAATTAAATATAGAGGAAGATATAAACAACGCTTAAACTTAAAACACGAAATTTTTTTTCTCGGCTGTCAAGAACCATTTCTTGACAGAACAAAAGAAATAAAATAGGAAGTAATATGAAAAACTTATTTAAAATATTTTTAATAATAACAGCAGCAAGTTTATTTAACACATGCAACACAACAGAACCTCAAATTAGTGACCCAAACCAATGGGAAAAGATATCTTTGTTTAACGGAATGGATGTTAAGGGATTTAAAATTATTAACGATGAACTCTACGCTTATGGGTGGGGAAATAATAATGGATTATATAAAACTACCGATGGTGTTAGCTGGACAAAAATGAGTCTGCCAGACACCGGAAATTTTAGATACGGCGTCTCTGCTATTACAAGGCTGAATGAAGATTTAATTATCGCTTCTGCATATAGTTATGATGGTAAATACCTGTGTAAAATTTCAAAAGATGGAATTCAAAGTATTATTCCCACACCTGTTCAAATAGAAATTGCTGATATGGAAGTAATTGATAATAATGTATTCATCGCTGCGGGTAGAGATTATATACAATATTACTCAGGAATTTTAAAACCTACTGGAGAATTAAATTTAATATCCAATCTTCTTTATACCAATCCATACATTGACGATGAATGCTCGATAGGAAATGCAATTAATCCCATTTACTCATCTAAACTTATAAAGGTTAATAACAATGTAAATTATCTTATAAGTGGGGAAAGGGCAGGACCTAATTTTGTGACTAAAATAGATACTAACGGTTATCAATGCTTCATTTATAAAGGGATAACTACAAGTGACAAATTTGCTGGTGTTTTTGATTTAGTCTTATACCAGGATACGCTTTTTGCTGCTACAGAAGGGTATATCAAATTCTTTTTTAATAATGAGTGGAAAGTCTATAAAGATTCATTACCAAAACCCCACGGTACTGTTCCTTTTGTTACTAGTTTAACATTTGCAAATAATACTGTTTATTTAACAACTCTCAGCGATGGGGTGCTTAAATGGGAAAACAATAAATGGATTTCAATAGGAGAAGGATTACCCAAAAATGAAGAATATAATGTATATCCAGGTATTTCATACATAATTGCATTTAAGAATAATCTGTTTATTGGTTTCGGAACTGGAAAAGTTTGGGATAACGGAATGCGTGGTGTTTGGAAATATTCATTAAAATAATTTTAAGGAGGAAGAGCTAGAATAAAAAAATCCACTCCGGCGTTTGCGGCACCGGAATGGCGAATGTGAACAAAAAAGTGCCTATCAGTCTGGCTAACTGTTAATGGATTTTCCTTGGCTGTCAAGAACCATTTCTTGACAGAACTATGACAGAAATAAAATAGGAAGTAATATGAAAAACTTATTTAAAATATTTTTAATAATAACGGCAGTAAGTTTATTTAACACATGCAACACAACAGAACCAACCAATGACCTTAAACTCTATTTTACTTTGCCTTGATTTGCAACAGCCGCTGCAGCTTTTGCTATTTCATCCTGATCACCAAGATAATAATGCTTAATTGGTTTTAAGTTTTCATTCAACTCATAAACTAATGGAATTCCGGTTGGGATGTTCAACTCAACAATTTCGTTTTCA
>DAIRCT010000156.1:0-2165 GCA_036796535.1 Ignavibacteriaceae bacterium | reverse complement strand
TTATCTTCCCGCCTTGCCCGCCAGGAAGCAACAAAGCGTTCAGGCGAGGCAGGTATTCTTTAATCTTTAATAAAACTTTTATCTTTTTACTTTTATCTTTTTTCTTAAAATCATCTTTAATCTTTAATAAAACTTTTATCTTTTAACTTCCCGCCTTGCCCGCCAGGAAGCAACAAAGCGTTCAGGCGAGGCAGGTTATCTTTTATCTTAACTAAGACTTTTATCTTTTATCTTGATTAGTCCATTCCACCCTTTCTCATTCACTCACAAAAACATAGGGAATACCGTCCTGTCAGTTTCACTAAAATTTTTACTTATCAGATAATATCGATTTAATCCCAACTCTGCTGCATTCTTTCCCAACTTTTTCAAATCACCGGGTGAAGATTTTAACTTCACTTCAAAAGCAATATCTTTATTAAGTATAAAATCTATTTCAGATATGCTTCTCTTATTATAATAAAATAGATCACCATAATAGCTTAATTGATTAGCTACCGCATTTTCAAATAGCTGTCCGTCATTTACTTTACCAATAATATTTAATAAACCTGTGTCAGCAAAATAAACTTTCCTTCCTCCGGCAACAGTTCTATCAATACTCTTAGAATATTTTGGAATAAGTTTTATAAAAAATACACCCTGTAATAACTCTAAGTATCCGTAAATTTTAACCCGGTTTATTTCCAGCTCATTGGAAAGCTTTGTAACATCAAGAATATTGCCCGTCCTTGGTACAAGCATTAAAATTAAATCCCTGAGCTCACGAATATCTTTAATATCAGAAAGTACCTTTATATCTTTTTCAAAAAATGATGAAAATATATTTTTCAGTATTAATTTCTTTGTACTGCTGTCTGCTGTTGTTACAACTTCCGGAAATCCGCCGTAGTCTAAATAAATCTGATAATCAGCTTCATACTTTTTATACTCAAGCAGGGAGTAAGATGACTTTAATTTTAACTCTTTACTGTGCTCATTAAATTCAATCTTATCATTAAAAAATAAATATTCGCTAAAACTTAAGGGTTGTAAAACAAACAGAAATTTTCTGCCGCTTAATGATTCCGGGAAGAGATTTTTTAGATAATAGTTTGATGATCCTGTAACAATAAACTTAACATTATACTTGTCAATCAGATATTTAATAATTTTGGTAATCTCAGGAAAGTTCTGAATCTCATCAATAAAAACAAATAACCGTTTATCACCAACACCGGATTCATTCTTTAGTACTTCATAAATTGCATCATAATTAATGTTTTCAAAATGTAATAAGTCTAATGGATTTTCAAAATCATACCACAATTTTGGACCATCAACCTTATCAAACAATTGTTTCATTAAAGTTGTCTTTCCAACCTGCCTCATCCCGGTTATTATCAAAGCATTCTTGTGATCCAAATACTTTAATAAATCATTAAAAAGATATCTTCTTTTCATATCTGTAAAAGTTTTTTTACAAATATACGTTTTTCTGTAATATAAACAAGGGGGCTTAAGAAGTGGCGGATAACTTCATAACCTCTAATCTTAACATCCTCTCCTCCCGCCACGGCTGGTTATTTTAATTTTTATAAAACCATTCGCCACAGAGATTTTTTCACGCTCCCATAGGGATGGCTATGCCAAAAGAACGCAAAGTAAAACTCCTTCTATCCTTTGTCCTTTTTACTTTAATCTTTTTTCTTAAACAAGACTTTTATATTTCCTTCGTTTACTTTGAGAAAACCTTGGAGAGCTTAGTGGTTAAAATTGTTCACGCTCCCATAGGGATGAAGACTGTGTAAAAACTCGTTCTGTCACTTCGACCGGAGGGAGAAGTCTTTTGTTTTATTAAGATTTCTCAGTCTCCCAAAGGGATGCCTATGGCAGAGGACTCTTTCGAAATGACTTTTCTTTAATATTTACATAGTCTCGATGGCTATGCCAAAAGCCGCTAAGAACGCAAAGTAAAATAATTAATCTTTCAATCTTTCAATCTTTTAATCTTTTGATCTTTCAATCTTTTAATCTTTTAATCTTTCAATCTTTTTTATCTTTTATCTTAATTTGTCCATCCCGCCTCGGCGGGCAGACTCCCATCTTCCATCTTATCAATGTCATTAGTAGTCCGATTAGGCGAAGCAATCTGCAGCATCTTCTCGCAGGAAGGGATTCCTGCG
>DAIRCT010000155.1:0-2335 GCA_036796535.1 Ignavibacteriaceae bacterium | reverse complement strand
TAAGCACCCAACTGAAAATTTTATTCCCTGTGAGGGAAAGGATTGGGAGCCAAAACAGAAGGAATAATATTTCCTTTGACGGGTTATCTGGTAATTTTAAAATATTACAAATAAAATTGCTAATGATTTAATTCTAATAAAGACATAAAAACTGTTCATTAATTACTCGAGAATTATCATGAAATTTTTACAAAAATTCTTTTTTATATTTTTTCTAATATTCTTTTCAAATATTCTTAATCTTTCAGCCCAGGGATTCTTACACCGCCAGAATAAAATAATTGTAAATGGTTCCGGACAGGAAATTTTACTTAAAGGGATCGGGCTAGGTGGATGGCTTGTTCAAGAAGGATATATGCTTCAGACTTCTAATTTTGCAAACGCTCAGTGGGAAATTCGTGCAAAGATTGCTGATCTCGTCGGGGAATCAAACACAGAACTTTTCTACGAAAAATATAGGAATAATTATGTTCGAAAAGTTGATATAGATTCTATCAAAAGCTGGGGATTTAATTCAATAAGATTACCATTCCATTATAATCTTTTTGCAACAAATACCAGTCCACCAACTTTTATACATAAAGGGTTCGAAATTATCGATTCTTTATTATCCTGGTGTGAAGCAAATCAAATATATCTTATACTTGATATGCATGCTGCTCCCGGTGGGCAAAGTGCAAATAACATCAGTGATTATAATCCAAACTTTCCTTCGCTATGGGAAAGTAATACAAATAAAGATCTCACTGTTAAAATTTGGAGGCAAATTGCTGAAAGATATAATAGCAAAGAATGGATTGGAGGTTACGATCTTTTAAATGAACCTGCTTGGAATTTAGGTACGAATAATCAGCCATTAAGAGATCTGTATATTAGAATTACTGATACCGTTAGAGCAGTTGATCAAAATCATTTAATATTTATTGAAGGCAATTGGTATGCAACAGATTTCCCAGGACTAACGCCTCCTTGGGATGAAAACATGGCTTATAGTTTTCATAAATACTGGAATGGTAACACACAATCATCAATACAATACTTGGTTGACATAAGGAACACGACGAACAGACCGTTATGGTTAGGTGAGACGGGAGAAAATTCTAATAAATGGTTTGTTGATTGCGTTGAATTAATGAAGACAAATAATATCGGTTGGGCTTGGTGGCCGCATAAAAAAATTGAATCGATTTCGGGACCACTTTCCGCCTACAAAGTATCAGGATATCAGACTTTATTAAATTATTGGAATGGAACCGTTTCAAGACCTTCAGCAATTTATGCATATAATGCCCTTATGGCGCAGGCAAATGCGTTGCTCTTTGAAAATTGTAGATATCAAAAAGATGTTGTTGATGCTTTAATAAGACAGCCGTTTAATAATACTACTATTCCATTTGCCAGTAATCAGATTCCAGGTATTATCCAGGCAACTGAATATGATTTGGGAAAGATGTCCCAGGCATACAATGATGTGGATTATCAAAATATCGGCAGCGGCAATACTACCTGGAACAGTGGATGGAGTTTTAGAAATGATGGTGTTGATATTGAAAGTTGTGGTGATTTCAATTCAAATGGATTTGATGTTGGCTGGATTGCAACAGGTGATTGGTTAAAATATACAATCAATGTTCAGCCAAGTGGTCTGTATGATATCAAGCTTAATATTGCTGCGCCAAGTGCTGGAGGAAAAATTTTCTTATCAATGGACGGGCAAAGTCTTACTCCACTCATGGATGTACCAGCAACGGGTGGCTGGCAAAGCTGGCGATATATTACTGCTCCAGCAATTTTTATTCCTGCGGGGGTTCATAAACTTCAGGCAAATTTTTATTTCGGTGGATACAATTTTAGTTATATGGATTTTGTTTTAGTCGCTACTGATGTCGAGGATAAATCCCAAATTCCATTATCATTTGAATTAGAACAAAATTTTCCCAATCCATTTAATCCCACAACAAAAATAAAATACACAATTCCCTCAATTATCGATGGTAACTTATCGACGGTAAAGTTAAAGGTTTATGATTTGCTCGGTAATGAAATTGCAACATTAGTAAATGAACGACAATCGGAGGGTAAATATGAAATAGATTTTAATGGTTTAAATTTATCAAGTGGAGTATATTTTTACAGATTACAATTCGGTAATTATACTGCTATGAAAAAAATGATTTTGCTAAGGTAATATTTAATAATATTGTTTTTTTCTTTTGTACACTTTAAGATTTTATTGTGAATATGTCTAATAATAATAAGGATAATAATAATCTTTCTAAGTTTGCTAACCAAGGCATACGTACAACATTAATTGGAATTGTAGTTAGTATCATCC
>DAIRCT010000154.1:0-2392 GCA_036796535.1 Ignavibacteriaceae bacterium | reverse complement strand
AGATTTCTCAGTCTCCCAAAGGGATGCATATGGCAGAAGACTCCTTCGAAATGACCTTTTCCGAGTTATGCAACAGACCCTCAAAGGAATTGAGTTTGTCTATAAATTGAATTAGAGTTTAATCCTCACATCCACAGCATAAATTTTATCATCAACGGAAACAATAAGTGGATTTAGATCTACTTCTTTAATTTCTAAATGATTTAACATCATCTGTGCAAGATTTTTTATTGTTGATTTAATCTTGTTCAGATCAACAGATTTTTCACCTCTTACGCCCTTAATGATACGTCCAATTTTAGTCTGATTGATCATCTCATCAATATCGTGATCGTTTAGATAAGCTGATTTCATAACAGTATCATCAATGTATTCAACATATTTTCCGCCTGATCCAAACATAATCATCGGTCCAAAACTTGGATCCCGGAATGCTCCAACCAACAACTCAAATTTAGTAGTTAAAAAAGGTTGAACTAGAAAGGAATCAAGTTGAATATTTTTAGAACTGAAATCCCATATCATCTTCTCAGCAGATTTAATGAGTTCATCTTTTGTTTTGATGTTAAGTATAACACCATTCAGATCAGATTTGTGAATTATGTGTTCACCCACAGCTTTTAACACAACAGGAAAATTAAAATTTGATTTTGTCAGTTGATCAAAACTTAAAACATTATTTTTTACGACGGGAATTTTATAAGCATCGCATAACTCATTAACATCATTTTGCGATAACATCATGCCCGCTTTACTTTTTAAAGAAAAATCCTGAGGTGAAACTTCTTTTTTAATTCTAACATCACTTAACTTTTTAGTACTAAACTTTAACACATTATTAATAACAACCGCAGGATCTTCAGGTCTTCTAAATAATGCTCTTTTAGTTTTAGATTCAGTACGATATTCCTGCCAAAATTCCGGTAACGGCATTACAACCTGAAAGATTGGTTTTTCAGATTTTATATCATTTATGGATTCAATTACAGGCAGTGCCTTAACCATTATCGGTTCCACGAACACAGAAATCACAGCATCAACATTTTCATCCTGAATCAAAATTTCATTGACCATTTTAAATTGTTCAGCAGTTCCACCTGGCAGTAAATCAACGGGATTATTTACACTTCCTTCGGGATGAACAATTTCTTTTAATTTTAATTTTGTCTCTTCGGATAAATCAGCTAAAGTAAGATCATTTTTTTCAAGAGTATCAACAGTAAGAATAGCTGGACCGCCGGCGTTAGTTACAACAGCAATTCGATTTCCTTTTGGTGATGGAAAATCTTCAAATCCTTTTGCAGTATTAAACATATCATTTAAATCTTCAGCTCTAATAATTCCAAACTGTTTAAGAACTGCATCAACAACTTTATCACTGCTGCCAAGTGCGCCGGTATGGGATGAAGCGGCTTTAATTCCACTTGATGTTTTACCACCTTTTAAGATAATAACCGGTTTGGTGATTTTATTATCAACAAAATACTTTATGAATTTTTCACCATCTACAAAACTTTCAAGATAGTAAGTTATCACACTTACATCTTTACAACTTTGCCAGTATTCCAGTAAATCATTTTCATTTACATCCGCTTTATTACCAACGCTAATAAACTGACCGAAACGAATATCAGTTTCGCGCAGAGAATTGAGAACAGCCGCACCAATTGCTCCGCTCTGCGAACAGAATCCCATACTTCCCTGTCGTGGTTCTTCGGCAACAAAAGTTGCATTCATTTTGATTGAAGGAAGAGTATTGATAATTCCCATGCAATTTGGTCCAACAAGACGCGCATCAGAATTTTTAATTAGATCCAGAATTCGTTTTTCCGCTTCAGCACCTGAATCTCCCGTTTCTTTAAATCCTGCAGTAATTAAAATTATTGCTTGTACTTTTTTACGGATAAGCTCTTTTATTGTCTCTTCAACAAATTGTTTAGGAACCATTACTATAGCAAGATCAATTCTATAATCAATATCACTTATTGTGGGATAACATTTAAAACCTAAAATTTCATCTGCTTTAGGATTTACAAGAGCAAGATCACCTGTATATCCGTATTGTTTTACTGATTTTGTAAGTTCATATCCCAAACTTTTAGGTTTTGACGAAGCGCCAACTATGCAAATTGAATCCGGATAAAAAAACATATCGAACACATCGGACATAAAATCTCCCTGAAAAATTTTTTTTAATAATCAAAATTACAGAAAGTTGAAGAAGAATATGGAATATTTGTGTCCGGGAGGATAAGAAAATCTTTTGTTTGATATAATATTTAAACTGGATTGAGTTTTTCGCTTATTTTAGATTAGTAAATACCCGCTTTCTTCCGAAGGGATGAAGACTGTGTAAAAACTCGTTCTGTCACTTCGACCGGAGGGAGAAGTC
>DAIRCT010000153.1:0-2774 GCA_036796535.1 Ignavibacteriaceae bacterium | reverse complement strand
TTCAAACGTATTAAATAAATTTTAGAAAGGCAATGAATGTTAGCTGCTTCTTTGTCTTAGAATTTCGAAGAGAAGAATTCCTGTTGCAACAGAAACGTTTAGTGATTGTATTTTCCCTTTCATCGGAATGCGGACAAGATGATCGCATTTATCGGCGGTAAGTTTTCTAATTCCTTTTTCTTCGTTGCCGACTATTAAAGCAATCGGTATTTTGTAATCAACTTTAGTGTAATCTTTTGCTCCTTCAAGATAAGAGCCAACGATCCAGAAGCCATTTTGTTTTAGCTCATCAATAGCTTGAGCAAGATTATTTATTTGTGCAATCTTAACATGCTCACTTGCACCTGCAGATGTTTTTACAACGGTTTCATTTATTGGTGCGGAATTATTTTTTGTAATTATAATTCCATCAACATTACTGCACTCCGCAGTGCGTAAAATTGCACCAACATTGTGAGTGTCTTGAATTGAATCTAAAATTAAAAGGAGAGGGAAAGCCTCACCCAAACCCTCTCCTAAGGAGAGGGCTTTTGAATGTTTCAATTTCGAATATTCAATTATTTCTTGAAGTGAATAAAACTTCTGTTCGGATTTGGATGCTGCAACGCCCTGAGAAATTTTATCTTTGGTAAGCTGTTTAAATTTTTCGAGTGGAACCTGATTAACTTTTATTCCCCTTTTCTTTGCAGCAATACGAATTGCGTTAATGATTCCGCCTTCCTGCCCGAACAAAATATAAACCTGAGAGATTTCTTCGTTCGAATTAAGTGCTTCTAAAACCGGCTTCCTACCGATGATAAGATTCACTTTAAATATTCCTTTGAATAGCTGAAACTTTCTTTATCAATCTCAAAAGTGCAGAATTTTGAATTGTTTTTCTTTTCCGGAAGAAATTCTTTTACAAGTTCAATCTCTTTCTTAAAAATATTAAAGTTTACAAGCGCGCTGTTAATGCTGCCATCCTGTTTAATAATATTTACTGTGTACTCACCGAATAAATCTTCAAAATCAATTTCAATTGTTGCCGGCTGTACCTTTGCCAGATAATCATCTAAAGCAGTTAAGCCGAGTAAACTTATATCAATAGTCTTTTTTTCTTTCCGTGCTTGAGCTGTTATTTTGTAGTTAAGGAAGGAAAACATTTTTATTGTTTCAATGCAAAATCTGTATTTCTGTTTACCGTTTACTCCATCTTTATAAAAATAAATTTTGCAGTTGAATTCAATTTCCGTTTTCTTTTTTGAAGGGATAGATTTTTTAAGTTTATCTATATTCTTTTCCCGGGCTTTGGGAATTTGAGGAACTTCTTTTGGTTTTTTAAGTGCCATTAATTTTTAAGTATAGATATTAATTTTTCAAAATCTTCAATCTTAATTAATTGCTGCTCGCCGTTTGAAAGATTCTTAACATTTAACTCGCCGCGTTTGTATTCATCACCGCCGACAAACACGACAAACTTTGCATTGTATTTATTTGCTTCGCGCATTTGTGCTTTAACGCTTCTGTTTAGATAGTCGTAATCGCAGGATATATTTTCTCTTCTAAGTTTAGAAGAAAGACTTATTAGTTCAAGTTGAAGTTCGGGTTCAGGATTAAGACTATCAGCCGGCAAGTCAGGTTCAGATTTTGAATCTGATTTAAGATCAACTCTGATTAAATAAACATCAATTGAATCTTGAGGTAAGTTTAATGATTTTTCATTTTCACACGCAAGCAAAATTCTTTCCATACCTGCTGCAAAGCCAACACCCGGAGTTGGTTTACCGCCAAGTTCTTCAACAAGTAAATCATATCTTCCGCCGCCGCACAAAGCGCTTTGCGATCCAACACTACCGCTTACAATTTCAAAAGTTGTTTTTGTATAGTAATCCAAACCTCTAACCAGCGCAGGATCAACTTCGAACGGAATGGAGACTTTAGTCAAATACTTTTTTACAACATCAAAATCATTTTTACTTTGATCATCCAGATAATCAATTAATAATGGTGCATCCTTCATTATCTGCTGATCAACTTCAATCTTACTATCAAATATTCTTAAGATGTTTGTATCAAATCTTTTTCTGCTCTCTTCGGAAAGATTATTTTTTTTATCCTTAAGAAAATTGCGCAGAACATTTTTATAATTTTCTCTTACTTCAGGAATTCCTAATGAATTAATCTTTACAACTAAATTTTTTAATCCAAGGTTTTTTAAGATATGAAAAGCAATTTGGATCATTTCCGCATCAAGCAAAGGAGAAGTACTACCAAGCGCCTCAGCACCAAACTGATGGAATTGTCTAAGCCGTCCGGCTTGCGGTCTTTCCTGCCTAAACATCGGTCCGATGTAATACAGCTTACTAAGCGATTGCTGAGCACCGAGTGATTGCTCAATAAAAGCGCGTACAACTCCCGCTGTGTTTTCCGGACGCAGTGTTATACTTGTTTCACTTCTATCTTTAAATGTGTACATCTCTTTGCTAACGATATCTGTTTCTTCACCAATACCGCGGGCAAACAATGCTGTTTCTTCAAAAACAGGAGTTCGAATTTCTTTGTAGTTAAAAGTTTTAAATGTTTGATGCAAAAGATTTTCAAGGTAATGCCATCTTGAAATTTCTGAAGGTAAAATATCTCTTGTTCCGGTTATCGCTTTGATCATATTAAATTTTGAATTTTATTTGAGTGAGTAACAATAGATGAAAAAATGTTGAATTGTCATTTCGACCGACCTGCGCGCTGACGCAGTCAAGGCGGGAGGGAGAAATCTGACAAACTCAATAATTAAGATT
>DAIRCT010000152.1:0-2859 GCA_036796535.1 Ignavibacteriaceae bacterium | reverse complement strand
TTTAAATACTTTTCAAACCAATTCTTTCTCATCTCATCAACTTCTTTGCGGTGAGATTTTAAGAAATGATCTCCACCCTCAAGCATCACTAATCTATAAGGAATCTTTAAATCCAAAAGTTTGTAAGAAAGATCCAGTGAATCGTGAGGCAAAACTCTGTTATCCGCATTTCCGTGGATGATTAATATTGGCGTTGTCTTAGAAAGTTTTTCGGGAAAGTTTACGATTGATCTTGTTTCGCATCTGCCTTTAAATTCAGATTCTTCATATCTGCCAAGTGTGTGTTCATAAAGTCTGCGCATAAATTTACTTTCTTCAGAATTACATCGAAGATTTGCAATTCCACCAAGAACGACTGCAGCTTTAAATATATCGGTTTTGGTTAGCGTAAGATATGTCATCATTCCGCCACGACTCCAGCCCTCAATTCCCCACACATCTTTATTTGCCTGTGGAATTTCATCAGCAAGAGGAACAAGATTTAGAACATCATTTAAATCATCACCGCCAAAATCATCGTGTCCTTCACCGCCATCATTGCCGCGATACTGAGATGCAAAAACACAATAACCCCAGCTTGCAAGCTGTCCAAAAATTCCACGAGCAGTAAATTTATCAATTGCACCGGCATTCCCTATTCCGCCTCTGCACCAGATTATACAAGGATATTTTTTTGAATCATCTTTTGGATAAGCAAAATATCCTTTGACTTTTAAGTTAGCGGAAAGGTAAGTGATTTTTTCAACAATAGTTTTTTCAAGAACATCTTTCCCCCAGCCGCTTTCAATCATTTTTTGTTGTTGAGCGGTTAATAAAATTTCGGTCCTATCAATTAATTTATTGCTCATAGTTCATATCACCCAATTGAATTTGTAATACTATCAGGCGTATCTCTGTGATAAATGTAGGTTGGATAATTAACCTTTTCAACTTTGTATTGCTTTATTACTCTTTCAAGAAATTCAGAATCTTCACTGTATGGAATATCATTAAATCCGCCCGTTTCGATAAAAACATTTCTTTTCCCAAAAAATGTAGCACCAATTATACACTGTGATAAGTGAATTAGTTGTTTAGGATTTTCTTTATCAGGAACAAATTCGTTTCCAATTATTTTAACGCCGCCATGTAATAAATCAATTTCCGGATTTTTATTTAAATAATTAATTCGAATTTCCAGATGTTCTTTTGTAAACTCATCATCACTATCCAAAAAAGTAATTAAACTACCGGTAGAATTTTTAATTCCATTATTTCTTGCTGCCGGCAGCCGCTTATGATCTTGATGCACAACTTTTATTTTCGATGAGTAAGCTTTATAAATTTCAAGAAGGTATGGAGAATAATCCTCACTTCCGTCATCAACGGTAATCAATTCCCAATTATCGTAACTTTGATATAGTACCGACTCAATAGCCCTTTGAATGTATGCCTGTCTGTTGTATACCGGCATTATAATAGATACTAACCGTAATGGTTGATTTTGATCTGTCAAAGTGTTTTAAATATCTGTTATTGTATTTGATTTATCAATCAAGTAAAGCTTACTTTATCTGCTATCAAATAAAATCATGATAAAGTTTAATAATTTTTAATACTACTGTTTTATTATATTTGTCCCGTACAAATATCGGAAAAAGGATAATGGCTAAAAAGCAGACCAAGAAATCAGAGCCAAACACAGCACAGGTAAAAAGCAAATTATTAATTCAAAAAATTACTATCGTAGTCCTTGCTATTGCTGTAATTGGATTTTTTATTTACAACAATCTTTTAAAAAAGCACGAGCCGAATTTGGAATATTATACGTTTACTAAAGAAGGCGAGCTTACATTTACCGATTCACTCGGTACATTAAAGGCAAAGATAGATCTTGAAATTGCAGATAATGATTATGAAAGACAGCTCGGGCTGATGAATCGAAACGAGATGAAAGAAAACGAAGGAATGCTTTTTATATTTCCCGAGCCGAAAGATCTTTCATTCTGGATGCGCAACACTTTAATTTCACTTGATATGATATTCGTTAATGATCAGAAAAAAATTGTAACAATACATAAGTACACTAAAATACTTTCTGATCAAAGCTATACCACTACTGCGCCGGCAAAATATGTTGTGGAAGTTGTGGCGGGATTTACGGATAGGCATAATATTAATGTTGGGGATAAGATTGATTGGATAGGGACACAATTAGGCAACCCCAAATAACCAGGGTCAAATTCTAAAAATTGCTTTTTAATTTTTATGATTTGAAAATTGAACTTTAGGAGTTGTTACCTAATTTCCGTAAAGCTTATCTTCCACAAGTTCACAAATTATGTGGGCAATGGTAATGTGTCCTTCCTGAATCCTTTGTGTATTTGATGAAGGAACAACGATTGGCAAATCTACCAAGGATTTTAGTTTACCGCCGCTCCCACCAAGTAAACCAATTACTTTCATTCCTTTGGCGTGAGCAGCTTCAACTGCTTTTATAATATTTGGAGAATTTCCACTTGTTGAAATTGCAAATAAAACATCACCAAGTACGCCCAGACCTTCTACATTTCTTGCGAACACATTTTCAAAACCGATATCATTCCCACCAGCTGTAAGATTTGATGAATCAGTTGTTAACGCAATCGCAGGCAAAGCGGGCCGCTGAATGTGATGACTTAATCTTATCATAAACTCCGTTGCAATATGCTGACAATCAGCCGCGCTGCCGCCATTGCCGCAAAGCAAAAGCTTGTTTCCATCTTTGTAAGATGAAGTTAGAATTTCAACAGCTTTAATTATCTCTTCAGATAACTGATCTTTTATCTTAAGCTTTGTTTCAGAGCTTTCAATCAGTGAATCGTTTATAAATTTTTGTGC
>DAIRCT010000151.1:0-3019 GCA_036796535.1 Ignavibacteriaceae bacterium | reverse complement strand
CGCTGACGCAGTCAAGGCGGGAGGGAGAAATCTGACAAACTCAATAATTAAGATTTCTCCTTTCGCTGGTCGTCTAAATGACCAACACACTACAATTCTAAAAAGTGTTCCTCTTCTTCAGTAAAAAGTTTAATAATTTCATCAGCACTGTTAGCTTCTGTCAATCGATGTCTGAAATCATCTTTATTCATTAGGCGCGAAATTCGGCTTAACAATTTTATGTGTGTGCTAATAAGATTATCTTTTCCTACCAAAAGAAAAATCAGTTGAACAGGATTACCATCCAGTGCATCATAGTCAATTCCCTTTTTTGCCTTACCAAATGCACCAACAATTTCTTTAACTGCATTTGTTTTTCCATGTGGAATCGCAAATCCTTTGCCGACTCCTGTTGACATAACTTTTTCACGATCAAGAACTGCTGCACGCACTCTTTCAATATCTTCTACACGGGGATCATTTTTAAAGAGATTGATTAATTCATTAATCACTTCTTCTTTTGTTTCACCTTTAAGATCAGGGATAATAAACTCTGGTTTTAGTAGTTCACTTACTTTCATTTTATTCAGATTGGATTAATAAGATTTTAAATAATTTCAATTATCTGGCAAGCAATTTAACAATCATAAGATAGTTTTACAATCAGAATATCAGTTATATTGGACATAATGTAAGAGCATCTTTTAAAACGATTAAGGTTTATCCTACAATATTTTGTGATGTTAAAATTTTATGGCACATGACAAAAACAAAACCCTGAAGGTTTCATAGCAAGATTTTAGATATTCTCTTAATTCATCATCGCAGTCAATCTTACAAAAGCATTTTTTGCAAGCTCATAATCAGGACTATTTTCTAAAGCATCAGAATAATATTTTAAAGCTGTGTACCAATCGCCTTTTTTCTCATAAATTCTACCAAGATTATAATAAGGGAAATGGCGCGGCTCATAATTAGGTGCTTCGATAGCTTTTTCGAGCCAGTAAATTGCTTCATCGTGTCTGCCCAGATTTATTAAGTACGATCCAATATCGTTATAAGGATTTCCATAATCCGGATCAAGCTCAATGGCAATTTTACATTCTTCAATCGCTTCTTCAAAACTTCCGTTCAAGCTAAAAGCCCAGCCCAAAAAAGTATGTGCTTTTGGCGTTGGATAAAATCCGATAGATTTTTTATACGCCTCGATGGCAGCTATTATATTTCCGCTTAGATGAAGTTTGTAAGCTTTATCGAAATATTCAGAAGCCAGTAATATCTTTTCTTTATTTATCATAATACAGATGTAACATAAAACAATTAACATTCGATAAATAATTATTTAAAAGAATTTTTTCAATATTATAAAAAATATGTGATGTAAGTCGCTGAATAAAATCAGTTTAATTGTATGATTAAAGAAATTTTCTCGTCTTTAAAAGAAATAATTTCCAAATGAAACTATTTATTAAATAATATGGTTATACCAATAAACTAAAATAAAAGGGAATAAAAATGAGAGATGGAATAGTAAGATCGGATGAATTTGAGGATTTGGATCACGAACACTTCTTATCTTCAATTGATACGCCAATCCGCAGTGATGCTTTTGAGATTGATGATGATCTAAAAATTGAATTGATTGAAAAGAAGTTTAAAGAAATTATGGAAGTGCTTGGGCTTGATTTAACAGATGATAGCTTAAAGGATACGCCGCGTAGAATTGCTAAGATGTATGTTAAAGAGACATTCAGAGGATTAAATCCACAAAACAAACCTGCTGTGACTCTGTTTGATAATAAATATAAATTTAACGAAATGCTTGTTGAAAGAAACGTTTCTGTTTATTCTATGTGCGAGCACCATTTTGTTCCAATTATTGGTAAAGCGCACATCGCATATTTCTCAAGTGGAAAAGTTGTTGGTTTATCAAAGATCAATAGAATGGTTCAGTATTTTTCAAAACGTCCGCAAGTGCAGGAAAGATTAACAGTACAAATTGCAAACGAACTTAAAACAATGCTTCAAACTGAAGATGTTGCTGTAATTATTGATGCCGATCATTTGTGTGTTGCTTCACGCGGTGTTCAGGATGTAAACAGCTCAACTGTTTCATCAAGTTATCATGGTAAATTTTTAAACCACAATGTCCGCGAAGAATTTTTAAGATATGTTTACGATGGTAAAAAATAATATAAAGAATAAATAACTAGGTTTGACCGCTTGTTATTGTAAACCGTTAAAACGTTTTTTTTATCCAAAGAATTATTTAATGGTTAACTGAAGTAAAAATTAATCTGCTCAAAAGTTTTTTATAAATTATTTTACGGGACTTATAAAAAACAAAATAAGTTTTATAATTTTTGAGCAGATTTTATTTCTTTAAATAAAAACTAAATTAATTTTTTAACAGTGATCATCACACGAACACATTAAATTTCCGGAACGGGCTTTTTCAAATGATTCCCTTCCCTCCTTAAAAGCAAAGTACGCTATACCAAGAGTTCCAAGGATATCAAAATATTGTACCGATAAAAGTTCATATAGTCCACTTGACGCAAGTAAAATAAAGGAAAGATAGAAACATGTTTTAGTGCAATTTGCATCAGCAATAATTGCATCCGAATTAAGTGCTTTACCAACTTTTAATTTAGTGGTCATCAGCCAGTACATTGTTATGATTGATATAATTGCAATTATTATCCCCGGGAAAGTTGAAGTTGGTTTAACATCATAAATAACATTAAAAGCTGAACCAATAATAAGTCCTGCAGTAAGAATATAAAAAGCCGTACCTGTAATTTTAAGAGCCGTCACTTCAAATTTGTCTCTTGTTTTAACCTGAGAATATTTCATTCTCAGAATCATATGTAAGATTCCAATTCCCGAAATAACTTCAACGAAGCTATCAACACCAAAACCAAATAATGCAAGAGTTTCATCACCCGCACCAAACCAAATAGAGATTATTCCTTCGGCTATATTATAAAAGATAGTAATTAAGCTTAGTATTAAAGCTGTTCTAAGTAATTTATTCATA
>DAIRCT010000150.1:0-3050 GCA_036796535.1 Ignavibacteriaceae bacterium | reverse complement strand
TTGCAGAAGAATTTGGTGCGAAAGTTTTATATAACAAATTTGAGAACCATCCAAAGCAATGGGATTTTGCATTAAAGAATTTTGAAATAAAAACGCCCTGGATAATAGGACTAGATGCAGATCAAATTGTTCTGCCTGAACTTTTTCAAAAACTAAAAAACTTTAAGGACGAGGATATTCCAAAAGATGTAAACGGAATTTACTTTAACAGAAAAAATTATTTTAAAGGCAGATGGCTAAAACACGGCGGGTATTTTCCAAAATATTTGTTAAAAATGTTTCGAACGGGCATCGGGTATTCTGATCTTAATGAAAATATGGATCACAGATTTATTGTTCCCGGTAAGACTATAATATGGAAAGATGGTTATATAAAAGAAGAAAATCTTAAAGAGAACGAAATAGCTTTCTGGATTGCAAAGCATAACAGATATAGTGATTTAGTTGCCGCAGAAGAAATCGAGCGGAGAAACAAACTACGCGTTCAATCAATCAAGCCAGGATTATTTGGCTCACCGGATGAGAGAATTGCATACTTTAAAAAAATCTGGTGGTCGCTTCCATTATTTGTAAGACCTTTTATTTATTTCTTCTATCGGTTTATCATTCAGCTTGGAATCTTAGACGGAAAAGAAGGATGGATATTTCATTACCTTCAGGCATTCTGGTTTAGGTTGGTTGTAGATATAAAAATTTGGGAAAAGTTGAAACAAGATAAAAGTTTTATTCAAGATAAAAGATAACCTGCCTCGCCTGAACGCTTTGTTGCTTCCTGGCGGGCAAGGCGGGAAGGAAAAAGGTTAAAGTTTTTATCAAGATTAAAGATTACCTGCCTCGCCTGAACGCTTTGAAAATTTTGGCGGGCAAGGCGGGAAGGAAAAAGATAAAAGGTTAGAAGAATGAATAAAGATTTGAATGAAAGATTGTTTGAATTTGCAGTGGCAGTATTGAAGTTTTTACCCAACTTGCCTAAAACGGCAGAGTTTAATGTAATCAAATATCAGCTTGCAAAATCATCTACATCTTCCGGGGCTAATTACGAGGAAGCCCAGGCTGGATCATCAAAAGCAGACTTTAATAATAAAGTTAGAATTTCTTTACGTGAAATGCGTGAATCAAATTATTGGCTCCGAGTTATTAGTGCAATATTAACTGATATAAAATCTATTGAACAAATAAATTTTCTAATTACTGAATCAGATGAATTAAAAAAAATACTCGGATCAATCGTTACTAAAACTAACAAGAAATAATTTACTTTGAATTTTTAACTTTTATCTTTGATCTTTTTCAATGGGAAATGGGATGAATCAAGATTAAAGACTACCTGCCTCGCCTGAATGCTGTGGCAGCGAGAAGATTGGAAAGTAAATCAGTGAAAATCAGTGGAAATCCGCTAAATCTGAGTTATCAGCGTTCAATTGTATTAGATGACCTCTTTTTTGATTAATTAATCTTATGTGTTATTTTGCGACTACAATTGTAGTCTTATGGCTAATATGTTAGTCACTAAAATAATGGTAAGCAGATGGTTGTAAATAAAATATTAGAGTACATATTCAGTGCGCCAAGCAATGTAACAATACTAAGGGTACTGAATGAAAGGAATGTGGGAGTTTCAGGAAGAGAAGTTAAAAGACTAACCGGATTATCTCTGAGAACTGTACAACTTAGTCTTGTAAATCTTGAAAATACCGGTATTGTAAAAAAAATCACAGGAAAAAGAGAGAATCTATTCTTAATTGATAGGGAGAAATTTTTATCTAAATATTTGGTTGATAATATCTATGAAACCGAAAAATTATTTCTTAAAGAAATATTAAAAGTCATCAGAAAAAGAATTAGTAAATATTGTGAAAGCATAATTCTTTTTGGCAGTGCTGCCAGAGGAGATGAAAGTATTAAAAGTGACCTTGACTTATGCATTGTTTATAAGGGCAAATCAGGGATTGTTGAGGAAGCCGTATCTGAGTTGAGAACAACTTTATTTAAAATATTTAATATAACCCTGGCACCTTATTATATCAGTGCATCAGATTTTAGGAAATCCGGCAAAAAAGGGAAAGCTCCGCTTAATAGTATTATTAAAGAAGGAAAGCTTATTTCAGGAAAATCGATTAAAGAGTTACTGAATGGTTAAGAAAATATCTTCCGGGGCTTATGATTCAATCAGGTACAAAGATTTTATAAAAGTTGCCTCCAATTTTGCTGAGGGCGCTGAATTAGCTTATGAGTTTGAATATTATAATGCGGCTGGTGTACTCTGTATATTCATTCTTCAATCGCTTATTCTGATGCAATAACTATAAAACTATCCGGCAGAAAATGTAAGGGTGAAAATCATTATGAAGTAATTCAATTACTTGAACAGGTTATTCCTCAGATTAGAATTGATAAAAGGGCTATAAATAATTTAAAATCTCTTATTGATCATAAAAATTTGATTTCATACAGCGGCGATATTTATCATAAAAATGATTTAGAAAAAATCCGTAAATACTTTAAAAGATATAGACAATGGGCTGAATCTATTTTAGAATAAGTCTTACCCGTTTTCATTAGAATCTTTTACAAGATAGATAGATGCCTGCCCTCCGCCGCGGCGGAGTGGCGGGATGGATGATGAAAGATGGGAAATGGAAAATGTTTGATGGGAAATGGTTGATGGGAGATGGAAAATGTCCCTCGTCTCCCCCGATAAATCGGGGCAAGCTGCTCGGGATGACACAGAGCTCGGGGTGAATCTTATCTTCAGATAAACTCAGGATGACAAATGAAAACAGATTTATCAAAATTCAATAATTCCTGGTATAAACCAGGTGGCGCAGTAAAGCGTTTTGTTTGGTACTTTAAGAATTTATTTTTATTTAAGTCTGGACTGCCCTGGCCAAATTCATTTAAGATTTTTGTCTTAAGATTTTTTGGAGCGAAGGTTGGCAGGAATGTTTTAATTAAACCTAATGTTAACATAAAGTACCCCTGGTTTTTGGAGATAGGAGATAATTCCTGGATTGGCGAGCGGGTATGGATTGACAATCTTGGTAAGGTAA
>DAIRCT010000149.1:0-3184 GCA_036796535.1 Ignavibacteriaceae bacterium | reverse complement strand
TGCGTGTGTTTTTCTTTTGAGGAATCTGGATGATAAATTTGTTTGGAATGACAAATTATTTGGGGTTTAAGATTTCTCCGCCCTGCGGTTGTCGAAATGACGGAATGAAAAAAATATTAATAACTGTATAATATTTTATATAACTTTCAAATAATAATTTAAAAGAAAATAGTACAAATAAAATATTTTAAAGAATAATAATTAACAAAAGTTGAAAACGATACCGGAATCCATAAAAAAATTTATTCTTATTGGTTTATCATTATTTCTCTTCAAATCAGTATTGCTTGCATATGCATATGCTTTCAATCCAGAACAGTATAATTTATTTAACCAATCATACTACACTGCATCCTTGCTAATACTTTTTGGTTCATTGGGCTTTAATATTTCACAAACCAGATTGCCTGTTAAAACCACAACAATATTTTTTTTCATTACTGTAAATACAATAATCACTTATTTTATTCTGCATCTTATATCAAAGCCATTCCAAAGTATTGAGGAAATTATTCCCATAATTGTATATAGTGTTTTTGTTGCTGCTGGTGGTGTATTAAACTTTAAGTTATTGTTTGATGGGAAATATCAAAAATATTTTTGGGTGATGTTGATATTTGCGGCCGCTCATTTTATGATCATTCCTGCTGTACTTTTTTTTAACGTGAGCATTTTTACCTTCCTCGCATTATTTACAATAATATGGTTTATAATTGTTTTTAAACTATTCGATACAAGCATAAGTGTTAATAAGAGTTACAGCGATTATTACAAAATCGGATTTTCTGCATTTGTTATTAATTCGGCAGTATCTCTTGGATTAGCAGGTGATAAATTTATTGTTAATCATTTTTTTGCTACTGATATTGCAAATGCCTACACCTTTGCATGGAGTTTAACAGCACCGATTTTTTATATTGGGAATATGATTGAGAAATATCTCTTCGCTGAGCAAAAACCTGATAAGACAAGAATTTTGAAAAAGGGATTTTTATTTTCAGTAATACTGATATCAATTTATTCCTTTGGAATTATAATCATCATAACATTCTTTCCAGAACTTTTGCCAGATTCTATATCAAAAGAAATTTTCAAACAAATTTTTATTTTTATGATTACAGGATATTCAGTGTATGTTATTTTTCATTTCCCTTTGAACACATACCTGTTTAAGGTTATTGAAACATCCAGACAAAAGACTATATCAATTTATTTCTCTTTCATTATTTTGTTATTTGCAGGTGTCTTCTACTACATTATAAATTATGCAACATTAATCGATTACAGAACTCTGCTTATTACAGTTTGGATTTACATATTTATTCTCCTTATAGTAAAAGCAGTAATAATATTTAAAGGGAAAGTAAATTATTTTAAACGACCTGATGATATTATTACTGATGAGATACAGGAAATACCTTGATGAACGGGCTGCAATTAGAAAATCCTTATTTACGATTATTTATAAAATATTCTTTACCCGTTTTTGCAATTAGTATTATAAGCCGCACATTTCCGATAATTAGTTTTATTTACTTTATCGTCCCAATTCTTCTGATAACCTACATTTTATTAGCTATTCTGATAGTTCCCTGGAATGGAAAAAGATTATCATCTCTTGTAATTTTATTTACTTATCCGTTGTA
Source organism: Ignavibacteriaceae bacterium (assembly GCA_036796535.1). Taxonomy (GTDB): domain Bacteria; phylum Bacteroidota; class Ignavibacteria; order Ignavibacteriales; family Ignavibacteriaceae; genus IGN3. Next base: position 1,538 of record DAIRCT010000149.1, on the reverse strand, counting down.
CTGTATATTAACTTCACTGTGGTCATTGCAGCCCGTTATATCAATCCAACGATCACTTTACCAATTAGTTTTATATGCGGGAATTTTATCTGCCGTTTATCTTTACAATAAAATATTTCCCGAAAAAGCAATTAGTTTTTTAGTGCCGGCAAATGTTATAATTGTGCTAATATCTTTCCTTTCATTGATATTTAATTTTCCCGAGGATGCATGGAGCGGTGGAAATGGTTTAGGATTTATGGGATTTGCCGGACATCAAAATACACTTGCTGCAGGTATACTTTTTACGCTTCCAGGATTGTTGGTATACAAGATAAAAAATAAAGGCACAAAGATTATTGTTATACGAATATTTTACTTTTTACTTTTAACTTTTAACTTGTTACTTATACTGCTTACCTATTCCCGTGCATCTATTTTAGCTTTAGCAATTGGAATAATTACATATTTAATACTCACCAAATCAAAAAAAATTTTAGCAATATTGTTTTCTCTGATAGCCATATTAATTGTTTTATCATTATTCGCTCCTCCGCTTAAAAATTCCATTGATTCTGTTTTAAATAAAGATGGTGGAAATTTATTAGACAGAAGGAAAGTCCTTTGGGAACCATCATTGCAAGCAGCAAAGCTAGGTGGATTGATCGGGCTGGGATATGGGGTAAGTGCACCAAATATTAAGTCGCCAATATTAACCGGCAGTCATTTTGAAGATGGAAGGTATATCCGTGAAAAAGGAAATTCTACTTTAGCAGTTATAGAAGAAACAGGTTGGATTGGTTTATTTCTTTTTCTCTTACCAGTGTTTTGGGTTATAAGAAAATTTATAATTTACAACGCACAATTCACAATTAAAGAAAAATTAAAAAATAATTATGCATTCTACATCATCTATTGTGCATTGCTAGTGATGCTCATTCATTCTCAATTTGAAGCGTGGTGGGTTGGACCCGGAAGCGTTCAGTTGCCTCTTTACTTAATTGTTTTATTTACAAGTATCTTGAATGATAATTGATTCATTATTTTTATGAAGTTTTAATTACCGATGCAGCACACTGCATTATATTTTACTCACCCAGCTTCAAACTCGGATATTATTAACTATTACTAAATGTATCGCAGTTCGCCGCGGCGAAGTGTCTTTTACACACAAAGGGATTTGTGTGGCTACTTAATTTCAGAGACGACTCAGCGAGTCGTCTTTACGATATGATGCAGCTAATGTAAAGACGCCCCGGTGGGACGTCTGATTATTTTGATTTTTAAGTAGGAATCATCTAAACGTTTTACCACAGTCTGTTATCCGTTAGCTAACGGAAACGGATACACAGGTTTTCGTAGTGCACAAATCCTTTTGTGCAAAGGCAATTTAACCACAGTGGCATAGAGGAGAAAGGTTGATTGAAAAGAAAATGTCAAAAAGTGGTTGGTGACAGCCAGGGGAAAAAACACACACAAAGGGATTTGTGTGGCTATTTAAAAGTTGAGACGACTCAGCGAGTCGTCTTTACAATATGATGCAATTAATGTAAAGACGT
>DAIRCT010000148.1:0-3307 GCA_036796535.1 Ignavibacteriaceae bacterium | reverse complement strand
GGTAAATAAAAATGATCAAACGCTGCAGTCATCATTCCAAGTTGATCCATTAATAAACCGGATATCTGTGCACGGCGGACAGAAAGTTCAATCAAACCGGTTTTCTTAAAAATATCCGTTACAAGAATTGCATCCTGCAAATTATATTCTGCGAGCGCCGTTTTATCATCTTTAAATAAACGATCAATCTCTTCAACTTTATTTTCATCGGGAGTAATTGTTTTTCCCGTTCCTAAAAGTTCCTGCGCAACAGTTTCAAGTTTAAAATCCTCAAAGTTAAAAAATGATGCACGCAGCATTGAAGGACCATCAATTACAACTCTGCCGGTAATAGAAATAAAATGTCCGCTTGGTTTTCTTTGTCTTATGGAAACTCTTCCGTTTGATCGGGCAATGTCTAAATTAATTCCAAGCTCACGGCATTTGTTATCAAGAAACAGAAGATCAAATCCTATTACGTGCCATCCAATAATTATATCCGGATCAATTTCTTTAAACCAAATAAAAAAGTTTGTAAGTAAATCTCTTTCATCGGCAAAGAACGAAATAAATTCAGGAGAGCGTTTTGGTTTTTCACCAATCATAAAAACTTTTTTATGCTCGCCCTTTTTTCCGGTTACGTGGATGGCAATAGAATATAATTGATTTGTCTTTGCGCCGGTTTCAATATCAATAGAAGCAATTGTAAAATTAGGCGTAACATTACACGGCTCAACAATTGGGTTTAAAAATTTTGTTATTAAAGATTTTTGTTCTGCAACACCCGTAATTTTCATTTGTGAGTTTATAGACTTTTCCATTAAAAATCTTCTTAATGGATCAACATCAGATTCATAAGTTGTTAAATTATTTTGATTAAGTTCATCGAGTGTAGATATCAATTGCTTTTGAGTGTTAAAGTATATTGCATCAACCGGCTGATTATTAAAATTTTTTAGCTTTGTTTCTTTTCTTAGGTAAGATTTGTTAAGTGGATTTAAGATTGCAGATCGTTCGATAAAAAATACCGGCTTGTTGTTTGTAACTATTATTTCAACGGCGCCAAGTTCATCGTTTGTTCCGATAAACTTTAAAATATTGTTGCCGCTGTAATCACTCCACTCACCCGTTAGGAGAAAAACATCAGCAGATATTTTATTGTCTTGTTTCATTAGAACTATTTTACTGATTTAAAAAACAGATCCTGAATTTTCTTTGTTAATAATCCCGGCTTACCATTATTTATTATCCACTTATCAATTTGCACAACGGGAGTAACTTCTGTTGTCGTTCCGGTTATAAAAAATTCTTCAAAGTTTTTTAGCTCTTCAACTTTTATATACTCCTCAACAACATCAATATTATTTTCTTTGCAAAGCTCAAGTATAACTTTTCTTGTTACTCCATCAAGAATATAATGCGACAAAGGAGCGGTAAACAATTTATTGTTTTTAACACCAAAAAAATTTGTGTGGGATCCTTCGGTAATAAAATTATCTCTGTGTAAGATTGCTTCGAACGCGCCACGCTTGATAGCTTTTTGATTTGCCATTACTGCCGGCAAAAGTGATGTTGATTTTATATCGCATCTCAACCACCGAAGATCCTTTTCCAAAATTACATTTACTCCATTATTTATTTCTTTGCTGTTGTTGCTAATTGGTTTTATAAACGCAAAAACATTTGGAGAAATATTATCTTTATAATAATGTGTGCGCGGAAAACTAATTCCCCGACTTATCTGAAGATAAATAGAATAATCTGTTTGGATACTATTAATATCTGCCAGCTTTCTGCAAATATTTTCAATCGAACTAAATTCATTAAAAGATAAATCAATTTCTTGTAAACTATACTTTAATCTCTTCAGGTGATCATCCAAACGAAAAAGTTTGCCATTATAAGTCCGCAATGCCTCATAAACTCCATCTGCGAAAAGGAATGCACGGTCAAAAGGTGAAACCTTTACATCTTCGTGCGATACAAAATTCCCATTAAAATAAACGATCATTTTTTAGTAAATTTTTGTTGCAATAAAATACTCAAAAGATTTTTTATTAGCGATTAAGTAAATTATCTAAAGCAAGTTTTACTTTATATAAAATGAACATAGAAACCATACGAGAATATTGCTTAAGCAAAAAGGGAGCAGAGGAAGATTATCCTTTTGATGAAGAAACACTTGTGTTTAAAGTGGGAGGAAAAATGTTTGTACTTATTCCGCTTGAAAAAATACCTTTGCAAATAAATCTAAAATGTGATCCTGAAAAAGCAATTGAACTAAGAGAACAATTTGAAGATGTGCAGCTTGGCTGGCATATGAGTAAGAAGCATTGGAACACAATAATACTTGAAGGAAACATTCGCTGGAATGATTTAAAAGATTGGATTGATCATTCATACGATGAAGTTGTAAAAGGATTAAAGAAATCAGTAAGAATAAAAATAATTGGAAAGTAAAATTTAAAACTATTGCTGTTTAGAAAAATTTTTTGCATTATGCACCACAAGAAAAATAAATTTCTGTGTGTAAATAAAACTGACAGATAATGAAATCTATTCGAACACTTGCAGTAGCGTTTTTAATTATATTTTTATCTGCTACAATAAGCGCCCAAACAAAAATGCAAAGCGGAAGCTGGGCTGTTAACCAAACAATCTCAGGATATTCATTAGATAAAAACAGCGGCGAAAGAATATTAACAATCGAAATACAATTTGATAAATCTTTTTCCACCAAGCCAAAAATATTTTTATCCCTTACACAAATTGATGCAAGTAAAGAATCTAATCTTAGATATAATATAGAAGCAATTTCAGTTTCAAGAGATGGTTTTACAATTAAAGTTGGTACGTGGTCCGATTCCAAAGTATTTAGTTTAAGCGGCTACTGGCTTGCTTATGAGGATTAGGTTAATAAAAAATTTTAATAAAAAGTATAATAATACACCTTGACTTTTAAAAAGTTAAGATTAAATTATTGATGAGATTTCTAAAATATGGTAAAAATTAAGTCGGTTGACAATTATTAAAAATTTTCAACATTCTTTAAAAATTTGTTGACTTTAACAATATATTTTAGGACTTTCACAAGTGTAATTTCAAAATCTTAAAAAAAAGGATTTTTTATCTGGTTGCTTGATACAATATTTTACATATCTCTTGTATCCAATGCGATAGATCTTTCTAACGCTTCTTTGGGTAATAAAGCAAATCTCTATGCTAGCACAAACTATTTTAATCTGTGCAAACTATCAAAAGAAGCCAGTAATCCTTTTTTTAATAATTGATAAATGTTCTTTAAAATATTTCTATTTTATTTTGATCT
>DAIRCT010000147.1:0-3310 GCA_036796535.1 Ignavibacteriaceae bacterium | reverse complement strand
CCAAAGAAATACCAAACTATTAGTAAAATAATTATTTCCATCACACGGGAAAACTAATCGGATGCATCTAATAAATCATATCATCAGATGATAAAAATCATAAATTTCACAAAAAGCAATTCGAGAAAATCTGAATTATCTAATGGGATGCAAGAACGATAAATGAAATATCCTCAAGATAAATTACAGAATACTGACGGGAAAAAAGATTCAACTCAAAGAAATTAAAGTGAATAAGAATTTAAATGCTCTTAACCATTGTATTGGATATGGAAATCCGTCTGCTAAATATTGGTTTATCTCGCTTGAGGATGGAGGTGAATACTGTGAAAAAAACGAAGAAGGAGAAATTGATCCAATATGTAAAGAAAAAGAACTTAAAAGGTTGGAGATTTACAAAAACAAGTTTTCCAAAAATAATTTCTCCCCGTATTCTCTATCTAATGAAGAGCTGAGTGAATTTTATTTAAAATTTCCTTCTGAAAAAGAAAAAGTAAATAAAGATATTTCATATAAAAATTACTGCTCCATTTTCAACCACTTTAATACCACCAAAATATCTCCAGAAAATATAGGAGATTCCAAAATAAATTTGTTTATTTCTAACTTATATCCTTTATCCAGGAAAACAAACAGATCTGAATATGATAAATTTGTTAAGGACTTTATTTTTGATGGTGATTTCAAAGAATGGAAAAAGTTATACTGGGAAGAAAGGAAAAACAACATAAGTGGACTTTTTACAAAGAATTTTGATTCGACAAGTCCAGCATACATTTTATGTTTCGGTTTAGACTATGGATTTAATGAAGTGTTAACTGATATTTGTGGTAAAGAAATAAAGTTAATTTTTGAAAAGAAGATTGTGTTAAATAATATAACTATTTTGCACACATATCATCCAGGTAGAACAAATACTAATAATAAAAAGTTTGATGCAGAATATGTAATAAAATTACTTTCAGAGTAAAATTATTTTATGGGAAAAAGAAGATTGTCAGAAACTAACCGTAACATTGAACTGCTTGCCCGTCTATTAAATGATGAGCAAATCTCAAAACAACAGGCTGCAGATATATTCGATGTAGAAGAGATCACCATATCACGAGCTTTACAATATTATCGTTCTTTAGGTATAGAAGCATTTGGAAGAAAATCGGGGATTAAAATTCTAAACAAACCCAAAAAAGACGATTTAGTTGCTCTGGCATCTTATTACCTGTCGCTTACACTAAACGCAGAGTATTTTAGCAGTTCGATTAAAACTTACTCAAAGATAGATCCAAGATTCTTTTCAAAAATTATCTTAGCAGCTAAAGCAGTTGCTGAAGGAATTATCATTAAAATTGAATATCAAAGACTGACAGATAATGCTAATTCCATATATTATCTTAAACCTTATAAACTGATTGAAAGCAATAACAACTGGATTTTACACGCAGTTAAGGAAGATGAAACAATTCTAAAAACATTCTACTTGAGCAGAATAAAAAACATCTCTCTTACAAAAAAGAAATTCAAAAAAGAAATTGTTGATGAGAAATCAGATGAAATAAAAGAAATCGTTTTAAAGTTTGTACCTCAGGTTGAGCAGGAACTTTATTATAAAATCTGGTTTGAAGATTTTGAAATACAGAAACAATCAGATGGGCACATAATTCTGAGAACAAACCAGCCAATTACAAACAGATTAGCTGCCTGGTGTATTAGTTGGTGGGATGCGATGGAGATTCTGCAGCCAAAAGAACTAAAGGAATACATTTTTGATATGTATAATAATTTTATGTCTGTAAATTCTAACAATAAATTATAAGAAAGTGTTAACAAATGGATGAAATTAAAATTTTTGGAGGATTTGCCATTGAGGCTATTGCAAACAACTCTAATCCTGAGTTATTCTCTAAGGGTGGGGTTTATCTTTGGACGCTAGAACATCAAAATAAATTAAGTATAGTTTATGTGGGAGAAACCGATAACTTTTCCATAAAGTTTAGGGATCACAGAAATAAATTTAGAATTGGCAAGCAATATTTTTTAATTCCAAATCAAAATGAGGATGTATATTCTATATTAAGAACCAAAGATTTTGGAGTTTGATTGAAGCGAAAAAGTTTTGGGAACCTGATTATTCTGAACCCATCCGAATGGGTGATAATTGAATCGGTTAAGTATTCCGAAAAACTTATTATCTGGTTGTTACCAATGGAAAGTGAATCCGATAATAGACCGCATAGACGTGCATTGGAAAGCAAGATTCAAAAAAAATTAATCAAAGGGCTAGAAATGACTCCTTATACAAATAGTCGTTATAGGTTAGGTAGAATTGAGACCGTCAAAGGAGATAAATTACAAAAAACAAATTTCATACTACTTAATATTCCTGATGAATTTGATAAAAGGACAAAGGAAATACTTGAAAGATTATGAGGAGTTTATGAAAAATTTAGTTACTGTTTTTCTTATAGTATTTTTTTTACAACAACACACGGTAACGTGACTACAGATTGTGTTATTGATGGTAAACCGGTGGTAGTTGGTCTAAACGCTTATATAAAAAAATAAATTTTTATCCGCTAAAAAGACGGCGTATAAACAGGCGTTGTGTTTTAAAATAACACGTCGCTATCTACTTTTAGAAAGGGACAAAAGATGAAAAATAAAATAGTTAAAGTACTCACAATACCGGCAGTTCTGGTTCTGCTTCTTTGTTTTGATTTTTCCTGCACCAAGCACGATGCACGAGATTCCAATGTACCAGTAGTAAGCATGGAAGGGGACACACGAGCCGTCAGAACCGCGTTGGATCAGTGGATACAGCTTTACAACGCGGGAGAGTACGAATCTCTGATATCAACGTTCTACGCAGAGGATGCGGTTCTGATGGCGCCTAATTCTCCGGTTTGCAAAGGAAGGGAAGCCATTCTGCTGGGATATATGAAAGACGCCGAGGTGAACGATGAACATGTAGACACAACTGTGGTGGAAGATATTCGCGTATCGGGAGATCTTGCTGTGGCAAGTGGATGGGACGCCGGGATCACTACACCGAGAGCTGGGGGATCGCCGGAGAAGTACAGCGTGAAATGGCTCATGGTATTAAAGCGTCAGGCGGACGGGGCATGGAGATTCATATATGAGGTCTGGAACGAGAATGTAACGGCAGGGGGCAAGCAAGGATGATCAAGCGCCTCAACGCCAACCGCCATTTTAGTTTGGCGGATTTATAATTTTTTGGCGTTCGCGTTTTAGTTTGTCGCTCTTGTTATGGGCGGCGGGTTATCGGCAACTTCGTTAGGTAGCAAACTCTTAT
>DAIRCT010000146.1:0-3343 GCA_036796535.1 Ignavibacteriaceae bacterium | reverse complement strand
CCCACGATAATTTTCATAATTATTTTTCCATTACTTTATATCCACTGTCTATCAAATTCTTTTTTGCTTCTTCAAGTGCAACCTCTTTTAACTTCATCCCACACAATGGACATTTACCCGGTTCATCGGAAATAACATTCCAATCCATCATATCCTGATAAACCTTTCCATCTTTATTTTTATCAATCGTTTCTAAATCAATTATGCCACTACGAACAATTGTAGAATCTGCTTGATTCTTTTCCATATTCATTGATTGATGATCCGGAGTTTTATTATTCTTAGTACAAGAAATAAAGATTGATAAAAAAATTATCCCGCTTGCAAGAATACCTATTTGAAGAGTTTCATTTAACCTGGTTTTCATATTACGTACCTTTCTATTAATGATTTACATTTCTTATTAATTATTTTACCCAATATTTTTAGTTTAATTGCAACCTCCTTCAGGTCCTATATTATGAATAAAATATACTTTGGCTAAAACCATTATTACTTTCTAGCTTTAGCCCACGACTTAAAAGTCGTGGCAAATAAAAAATTTATTCTTCGTAAGGCAACTTATTAACTATCATTTTTTATTTAGGCATATCCATTCCTTCCATATTATCCGAACCTGTTGACTTTCCAGTTTTTAACTGGCTTTCAGAATCAATCAAAAATCCACCAGAAGCAGCAACCTCGTCACCTTTAGTTAGCCCTGATAAGATTTGATATTTTTCACCAAATCTTGATCCAACATTTACATCACGAGCTTCGAACATACCATCTGAAGTTTTTATCCAGACAACACTTCTATTTCCGGTAAAAATAATTGCATCTGCAGGGATTAATAATCCGGTTCCAGCATCAGCAGAAAAAATAGTCTCACCATACATCTGTGGTTTAAGTTTGTTATTCAAGCTCGAAAATTCGCTTCTAACTTTTACAGTTCTTGTTTGAGGATTAATTACTGGATAAATAAATGTTACTCTACCTGTAAACTCTTCACCTGGATATGCTTTTAATTTAAGTTTAACTTTACTTCCAACTTTAACTGTGGAAAGATCGGTCTCATTTATTTCTGCAATATTCCAAAGAGTTGATAGTTCGGCTACTTCATAAATCGCAGTACCTTCGTTAACATACATACCTTCCTGAACTTTCTTTTCGATAACTGTTCCGCTTACAGGTGAAAAATATGTTAATGTTAAATTTATTTTGCCTGAGTTTTTAAGATCCTCAATTTGATTCGAAGTTAAACCAAATAACTCAAGTTTTTTCCTGGATGCTTCAAGCAATGAATTATTATTATTTTTATTATTACTTAGAGCAATCAGATAGTCATTTTGCGCCTGCACAAGATCTGGGCTGTAAATCTCAAATAGCGGCTGACCTTTTTTTATGTAATCACCGGTTTTATCAACAAATAATTTTTCAATCCGTCCGTTGAATTTTGCAGGAATAGTTTTACGATTCTGTTCAACAAAATCAAGATAACTGTAAGCGGTCAATTCTTTTTTAAGATTTTCCATTTTAATCTTAATTGTCGAGACATTTGCAAGAATTTGTTTATTGGTGGTTAGAGTTATCATTCCCTCCATATCTGATTTTGAAGAAACATCCGCTGAATCAGCTACAACTTTTTTAATTAAATCCATACCGCAAATTGGACAGGCTCCCGGTCCATCTTTATGAACCTGAGGATGCATTGTGCATGTCCAGTATTCCTTATTATTCTTATTTGCATTGTCTGAGTTCGAGCAGGCAAATGCGAACAATAATGTTGCTAATAAACTGACTATCATTTTTCTTTTCATTTCTTTTCTCCGTTTTTACTAAGCAATTGTACAGAATTATGGAAGATGGAAACCTGCCCGCCGTGGCGGGATGGCAAATGGAAAATGTAAATTCTGATACAACTCACTTTTTATATTATTTTGATGATGAAATTTTAATGGATGAAAAAATCAATTTTAATTCCTGACTTTCTTCCACAAGTTTATTTAATTCATTTGCGTTTGCCCCAGATGGATCTAATGCCTTTAATACTCTGTACCAATAATTTGATTCGCGAGATTCTTTTAATACGATTCCAATTTTATGAGAAAAATCATTTTTAGATTCAGCGGCTTGTGCCTCTTCATAATTGGCACCAATTGAAGTCGATGCTTTTGCCAGTTGATAAATAAGAACGGAATAAATTTTATCTTTTGGAAGTTTTTGTAACAACCTTAAAGTGTTTACACCAAAATCAAATGTGCGTTTTAATAATTCTTCTGTTTTGGGGTTCATTTACTAACTCCTTAAAAAGTGTTAATAAATATTTCAATCTGAATTATTTTCAGAAACATAACTTCTAATATCCATCTACCGTTTTCCATTTACCATCCTCCATCCTTTCCCCAACCATCATTTCAACTTCTGCAAGAGACATTTGAATATCTGCTTTTGACATATAATAATTCATCTTTTGCATTAACAACATTCGATATGAATCAATTACCGCCGTAATGTTAGTCTTTCCATTTTGATATGCTGTTGTTTGTGATTCACTTGAACTTGTGTAAAGCGGAATCACTTTCGTGTCATATAATTCTGTAAGCTCCTTAGCAGTATTATATTTAACTAATGCCTCTTTTAGTTGTGCAGTCATTTCTCTCTGCATATCATTCTTTTCTTGCTCGAAACTACTTATACCTGCAGCAAGTTCTTCTTCTTTAGAATTAATTTTACCAACAGACCACGGAGCAAACGGTAGATTGATTGAAAACATTAGTGAATACATCACTTCTGTTTTTGGATCAAGCATTGATAGGTCAGATCCGGAGGTTAAAGTCATTCCTCTGGGCATTCTCATTAACATACCTTGCACCATTAAATCCGGGATCAATTCTTTATTGTTAGCCTTTATCATTGCTCTGTTCATCTCAATCATATTGTTCATTTTGTTTAATGTTGGATTTGAATTGACCAGCAATTCTTCTAATTGCGATTGTGATAGTTGTAATGAATCGTTTTTAAAATCCTTTAAAGCAAAAACATCTTTTGAATTTAAATCCCTGCCGAGAAGTTTGTTCAGTTTATAAATTTCAGATTCTCTTTGCTTTTCAAGAATCAATAGCTGAGTTTCATTTGATGCAATCTCACTTTGAACAGTCAAAACATCAGCTTGACTGATTCTGTTTGTGTAGAACGAAGCTTCGATTGCTTTTGCGAAATCATTGAGCAGAGAAATATTACTTTTTTGAATTTCAATTTTTCTATCGTTAAGCCATAGATTGAAATACAACATCTTCACCTGTGCAATTAAATTTATTTTATAAGCATCAAAATTATTTCCTTCCACCAGCGTATTCTTGTT
>DAIRCT010000145.1:0-3398 GCA_036796535.1 Ignavibacteriaceae bacterium | reverse complement strand
ACAAAGAAGCAGCTAACATTCATTGCCTTTCTAAAATTTATTTAATACGTTTGAAAAGACTTCAGGGAGGTTTTATGAAATTTTTATTTTCTATCGTTTTTGTAATTATATCATTTACTATACTCCATCCACAACAATTTTCAAGATTGAATGGTCTTGAAGATTCCCAGGGAAATACAATTCTTCTCTACTCATTAGGCATTGATAATTCTGGTCGCTTCAGCCCAGTCTATAACTATAATGTTGATTCCAAAATCGAAGCAAAAATTATGGATGCGTATTCCAATGTAATAGATACATCTTATACAAATTCAAAAACAATTGGTGACTATGAATTTTTCCCAAACGATGTTAATAATTTTATTAATGTCGGCCTTATATTTGATGCAGTTACTCAAGGATATGCTGCAAGAAATGATACAATCACGTATACTGATTGGGGAATATTCTTTGTAGATATTTCTAAACAACACCCAAATCAAGTTTACATTTCTGATTTTCATAAAGTAATTAGAAGTTTTGATGGCGGATATTCTTATCCAGCCGATTCTACAACTGACTTTGAATTTTTATCACTAGCAGATTTTGATGATCGAGTATTTTTCGGAACAGATAATAATCGTTTGATCAAATCTGAAGATCAAGGAATTACTTTCTCGATAGTGGATACTTCTAATATTCAGACCAGTATGCCAGGACTTGCATTTTATTATGATGTCAATCAATATCATATTTATCGGTTAAACAGATCATACAATAAATTCACCTTAAATGTTTCAAACAACAAAGGTAATGCTTCTACCTGGACAAAAACTTATGAAAGAGACACCCAATTTTTTATAACAATTGATTCTACGCAATCGGGTGTGGTTTATCTTGCCGATGGAAGAAAAATTTATAAATCAGTTAATAATGGATATGCTTTTACTGAATACAAATCCCTACCAAGTAAACTAGTTGGCATCTATAAAAAACCAAATTCAGAAATACTTTACGCTGCAAGCAAATATCAGTTGTATGAAATTAAACCAGATACAACTACTACTATAAAATCGATTCCAATTCCGGCTTTTATATTGGCATATTACCCATTAGCAATTGGAAATAAATGGGTATATAATTACAAATTAATTACTAACATTGGTAATTCGCATCTAGCTACAACCTTTGTTAGATCAAAAGAGGTAATTGGAGATACAACAGCTGCCAATGGTAAATTATATTATCATTTGACGGAAGGAAATTTACATAATCTTGAAAGAATTGATACTCTGGATGGAAAAGTGTTTCAATATTATGAACATCCTAACCTTTCTGAAAAAGAATATGTGATCGCCGATTTAATTGGTGAAGTTGGGGACACTGTTATTACCTTTAATCCTTCTCTTCCTAATTATCAATCATATTTGATAATGGATAGCATAAATATGTTTAATCAGTTTGGTCTAACTAAAACTAGAAAAAATTTTATACAATTGACTGATTCTGTATCTCGTAAATTTTCTTTAACAGAAGGTCTAGGGATGGATTTTTCTCATACGACTTTTATTGAAAATTTAAAATATAGTGAACAAGAACTTAAAGGTTGTGTCATCAATGGAATTGTTTATGGTGATACAACATTAACTGAGGTGAATGAAAAACCAAATACAATTCCTGCAGAATTTAGGTTAGAACAAAATTATCCGAACCCATTTAACCCAAGTACAAAAATAGGTTGGCAGTTACCAGTTAGTAGTTGGGTAACATTAAAAATTTACGATGTTTTAGGAAGGGAAGTTTCAACACTTGTTGATGAGTATAGAAATTCAGGAAGATATGAAGTTGAATTTATCGTAGGGCAGGAATCCTTTCCTGCCATTGCAAGCGGAATTTATTTCTATAGATTAAAAGCTGGCAATTTTGTTGAAACAAAAAAGATGATATTACTTAGATAACTTATTGTAATTTTTTTCAGTACAAATCTTAAATATTTCTAATCATTAAATTTTATGTGCTGTTTAATTTGAGTTTTTTATTTTATAAAGTATGTTACACATGTAAAGACTTTCATTTTTATATCAGCGAGTTATAATTGTTAAAAAACTATCTTAAACAGCTTTCCAAAACGCATCAAAGCGATGCACGCGAAGAATCTTATTATGAACATCTTGCGGAATTTCTGCGAGCTTATTCTTTATCACAAAGAAAAAAGAAAATTGATGTAACTATTCTTCCGAAAAAAACAGAGGCCGGAAATCCCGATTTTAGAGTTTGGGATGGCAGACAAAAAATAATTGGTTACATCGAAGCTAAAGATTTAGGCGTTGATCTCGATAGGATTGAAGACAGCGAACAACTTGGAAGATATTTATCAACTTTCCCGAATGTTATTTTAACAAACTTCACAGAGTTTCGTTTATACAGAAACGGTGAAAGAATAGATAAAATTTCAATTGCTCGTCCATTTGTTATTAAAAAACTTTCTGCCGTTCCTCCGATTGAAAACGAAGAGAAATTATTTGAACTGCTTGAAAGATTTTTAGACTTTTCACTTCCCAAAACTTTCACCGCTAGAACTCTTGCTGTTGAACTTGCAAAAAGAACAAAGTTTCTGAAAGATGAAATTGTAACAGAAGAATTAAAACTCGGCACAAAATCTATTCACGGCTTTTATGATGCGTTCAAAGAGTTTTTAATTGCAGGAATTAGTGAAAATGAATTTGCCGATCTTTATTCTCAAACAATTACTTACGGTTTGTTTGCCGCTCGTCTCCGTGCAGAAAAAGATTTTAACAGGAAACTTGCTTACTCATACATTCCAAAATCTATCGGTATTCTTCGGGATGTTTTCAAATTTATTTCTTTAGAAGATTTGCCTCAGCAAATGGAAGTTATTATTGATGACATTGCAGAGGTTCTTAATGTTGCAGACGCAAAAAAGATTCTTGACCAATATTATCACGAAGGTAAAGGAAGCGATCCGGTATTACATTTTTATGAAACTTTTCTTTCTGTTTATGATCCACAGACAAGAGAAAAGCGTGGAGTTTATTACACTCCGGAACCGGTTGTTTCTTTTATTGTTCGCTCGCTTCATCAAATACTAAAAGATAAGTTTAATATTTCGGACGGACTTGCATCAAAAAATGTAACGCTGCTCGATCCCGCCGGCGGAACACTTAGTTTTTTAGCAAAAGCAATTGAAACGGCTGTTGAGGAGTTTGAGAGCAAATACGGAAAAGGTGCGGTTAAAACATTTCTTAAAGATCAGATACTACAAAATTATTATGCATTTGAGTTGATGATGGCTCCTTACGCAATCGGGCATATGAAAATGTCTTTTCTGCTTGAAGAACTTGGGTACAGAATGGAAGATGATGAACGTGTAAAATATTATCTTACCAACACACTTGAAA
>DAIRCT010000144.1:0-3418 GCA_036796535.1 Ignavibacteriaceae bacterium | reverse complement strand
AAATGGAGTAACTAATGAAATTCAAAAACATCCTTTTCATATTCTCACTCTTTATCTTAATCACACTCTCGTTTGGCTACATTCCATCCAAACCGGATGAAGGAATGTTTCCGCTTAGTGATATAAAAAATATCAACTTGAATGAAAAAGGATTGAAAATAAGTGTTGATGAAGTTTACAATCCCAATGGAGTTAGTCTTGTTGATGCTCTTGTTCGTATTGGCGGATGCACTGGATCTTTTGTTTCTGATGAAGGATTGATCATCACAAATCATCATTGTGTCTTTGGAGTTGTTTCGAATGTTAGCACTGTTGAAAATAATTACCTCGAAAATGGATTTCTCGCTAGAACGAGAGAAGAAGAAATTCCTGCAAAAGGATTATCCTGTCGGATAACAGATTCATATCAAGATGTAAGTGCAGAAGTTTTGGAAGCAGCAAATAAAGTTGATGATATATCAAAAAGAACAACTGCAATATCAAATAAGATAAAAGAAATTATAGACCGTGAACAGAAAAAAGACAGTACAATAATTGCCGATGTTTCTGAAATGTTCGTTGGTGAACAGTATATTTTATTCAGATATAAAACTATAAATGATATCAGATTAGTTTATGTTCCACCAAGAAGTATTGGCGAATTTGGCGGCGAATCAGATAACTGGGTCTGGCCAAGACACAACGGAGATTTTTCTTTTGTACGTGCATACGTTGCCCCAAATGGAGTTTCAGCAAAATATGCAAAGGAAAACATTCCATATCATCCTAAAAAGTTTTTGCAGGTTAATCCAAACGGTGTTAATGAAGAAGATTTTGTTTTTATACTTGGATATCCGGGCAGAACTTTTAAACATCAACCCTCACAGTTTTTAATTATGCAGGAAAAATATCAACTGCCTTATATTCAGGATTTATTTTCCTGGTTGATAAACCTTTATGAAAAGCGTGGTGAAAACGATCCGGAGTTTGCTCTTAGTATTGCGTCAACGATTAAGGGACTTGCAAACACAGAAAAAAACTATCGTGGTAAAATTCAAGGTTTGCAAAGATTACAACTCGTAAAGAAAAAACAGGATGAAGAAAAATTGCTTCAGCAGTACATTGACTCTGATCCAATTTTGAAGGGGAAATATGGAAATGTGCTTAATGAGATTTCAGAAGTTTATAAGGGAATTTTTGAAAGCGGAAGAAGATCGTTAGTATTATCAATGCTGAGCAGAAATGTAAACTACTATCGTCTTGCAGAACTTTTTATTGATTATAAAAATGAAATGATGAAGCCCGAAGGTGAGAGAAAATCAATTTATAGAGAAGATAGAAAAAATGAATTTTATTCAGCACTCACAAATCTTTATAATAATTTCAGACCCGATCTTGAACCTCAAATCTTTTATAAGATTTTAAATGATGCAACTGCATTTGATGAACTAAAAGATATCGAACCATTTAAAAGTTTTGGAAAAGTTAAAGACAAACAAAAATATATTGCAGATTTGTATGAGGAATCATTTATAAAAAACAGCAAAGAATATTTTGATTTGCTTGAAAATAATGATGAAGCAATAGATAAAATTGATGACCCGTTTATTAATATTGTAAAACAAACAGTAGGGTTAGCCAATTCAGAAATGAAACAATCACAATTGCGGGATAGCGAATTGAATATCCTTCTTGCAAAGCTTAATGATGTAAAAAGGCAGTGGTTAAATAAATCCTTTGTGCCGGATGCTAATAGTACATTAAGATTAACTTACGGTTATGTTCGCGGTTACTCACCTGCAGATGCAACTTATTTTTCGCCGCTATCAACAATAACGGGAATGATAGAAAAAGGAAAAGACAATGGTGAGTTTAAGTTAAATCAAAAATTAAAAGAGCTTTATGAAAGAAAGGACTTTGGAAATTTTATAAATCCAAAATTAAATGATTTAACTGTGGCATTTATTTATAATATGGATACAAGCGGTGGAAATTCCGGCAGCCCAATTATGGATGCTTACGGAAGATTGGTCGGAGTTAATTTTGATCGTTCATTTGAAGCAACAATAAATGATTATACCTGGAGTGAAAAATACAGTCGATCAATTGGCGTAGATATAAGGTTTGTATTATGGGTTACGCAAAAAATTGGCGGTGCTGATTTTCTACTAAAAGAAATGGGCGTGAGTTTGTAATTAAGGTAAAGCAGCCTGGTAAATTATAACGGGCTGCTAACTTTTTTTGTCCCTTGTTTTACTAAAATTACACCAAGAATAATTATAACCGCACCAATTCCAATAATCAAATTTAATTTTTCATCTAAAAAAAGCCATCCAAGAAATACTGCAATTATGGGATTGATGTAAGCATAAGTTGAAACGAGCGATAACGGCAAATGTTCAATGGCATAAATATAAGAGCCATAACCGAATATCGAACCGGCAATTATTAAATATACAAGAGCTGAAATTCCGGATGCATTAAATGAAATTTGAGATAACTCACCAAGTAAAATTCCTAAAATGGTTTGCGCAACTCCTGCAATTAACATTTGAATTGACGCACTGATTAATGGATGAGTATTTACTCTTTTATATTTTGAGTAAACAGTACCAAAAGACCACGAAACAACCGCACCAAAAATGCTGAGTATCCCGATTAAATATTTAGTATCAAATAAATCTTTCCAATTGCTGCCAAAGATCAGGGAAATACCAACCAGCCCAACAAAAAGTCCCAAAATAATTTTTGCATTAATCTTTGGACCTTTAGACAAAAAACTTTCCATACCAACAACCCAAAAGGGAACCGTAGTAATTAACAATGCTGCAAGTCCGCTGCTAATATATTGCTCTCCAACAACAACAAGTCCATTTCCAAAGCCAAGCATTGCCGTACCCATAATTGCAATATGAATTAAATCATTTTTAGGTGGAAATGGCTTTCCTAAAAATTTTAGAAGGGAAATAAAAATTGATCCCGCAACAATCCATCTTATTCCGGCAAACAGCATTGGTGGAATATGTTCTACTCCAATTCTTATCGCAAGATAAGTGGTTCCCCAGATAATGCACACTACAATCCAAGCGATATATGCTTTAAAATTATCTTTATCCATAAATCAAAAAAAATTTGATTAAAACATACTACCAATCGTTTAGAAAAAGAAAGAATGCTGGTTGATCGTAGCAGATATGATAATGAAATAGCAAAATAATGACGAGATATCCATTCATAAATTAACTTGACAAAGTAGGTGGTGGATATTATTTTTGGGCTCGTTTTGAACAACATTTCGAGATAGCTCTCCCGATGGATTGGGACGGCTGTTAAAAATAGGTCAAGTTCTTAAATTAAACTTTATATTCCGCGATAGCTCAATGGTGGAGCATTCGGCTGTTAACCGAAGGGTTGCAGGTTCGAGTCCTGCTCGCGGAGC
>DAIRCT010000143.1:0-3588 GCA_036796535.1 Ignavibacteriaceae bacterium | reverse complement strand
AACAAGAATACGCTGGTGGAAGGAAATAATTTTGATGCTTATAAAATAAATTTAACTGCACAGGTGAAGATGTCGTATTTCAATTTATGGTTAATCGACAGAAAGATTGAAATACAGAAGAGTAATATTTCTCTACTAAGTGATTTTGCTAAAGCAATCGAAGCTTCGTTCTACACAAACAGAATCAGTCAGGCTGATGTATTAACTGTTCAAAGCGAAATAGCCTCAAATGAAACTCAGATTTTAATTCTTGAGAAACAAAGAGAAGCTTTGGTTTATAACTTGAATAAACTATTGGGAAGAGATCTTAATTCAAAAGATGTTTTTGCTTTAGAGTACTTTGAAGTTGATTCATTACAACTATCGCAATCGCAATTAGAAGAATTGCTGGCTAATTCAAATCCAACATTAAACAAAATGAACAATATGATTGAGATGAATAGAGCAATGATCACGGCAAACAATAAAGAGTTGATTCCAGATTTGATGGTGCAGGGTATGCTAATGAGAATGCCGAGAGGAATGATTCTTACATCTGCGTCAGATTTAACAATGCTTGATCCGAAAACAGAAATAATGTATTCATTAATGATTTCTATAAATCTTCCTTTTGCTCCGTGGTCTGTTGGTAAAATTAATTCTAAAGAAGAAGAACTTGCTGCCGGAATTAATAGTATTGAGCAAGAGAAAAATGATATGCAGAGAGAAATGACTGCACAGCTTAAAGAGGCGATAGTAAAATATAATACTGCTAAGGAGCTTACGGAATTATATGATAAGAAAGTGATTCCTCTTTATTCAAATTCTACCGAGTCCCAAACTGCAGCATATCAAAATGGTAAGACAAGTATAACAGCTGTTATTGATTCTTACAGGATGTTGTTAATGCAAAAGATGAACTACTATATGTCAAAAGCTGATATTCAAATGTCTCTTGCAGAAGTTGAGATGATGGTCGGTGCTAATCTTAAAAATCTAAAATTATCCGAAGGAAATTATTAAAATGAAAAATATGAAAATAAAACTAATGATCAGTTTATTAGCAACATTATTGATTGTAGTTGCTTGCTCAAACTCAGACAATTCGAATAAAAACGAAAAAGAATACTGGACTTGCACAATGCATCCTCAGGTTCATAAAGATGGACCCGGTGCATGCCCGATTTGCGGAATGGATTTGATTAAAAAAGTTGTTGAAGATACAGCAGATGTTTCTCCAAAATCAGATATGGAGGGAATGATAACTCTAACCACCAATAAACAAATTCTGGCAAATGTCTCGACAATTAAGATTAAAATGGAAAATCTTAAAAAAGAATTGACCGCTTACAGTTATCTTGATTTTGTTGAACAGAATCGTAAAACTATTCCTGCAAAATTCAACGGACGGATTGAAAAATTATTTGTTGATAAAACCGGTGATTACATAAAAAAAGGTCAGCCGCTATTTGAGATTTACAGCCCAGATCTTGTGCAGGCGCAAAATGACTATCTGATTGCTCTAAGTAATAATAAAAATAATAATAATTCATTGCTTGAAGCATCCAGGAAAAAACTTGAGTTATTTGGTTTAACTTCGAATCAAATTGAGGATCTTAAAAACTCAGGCAAAATAAATTTAACATTAACATATTTTTCACCTGTAAGCGGAACAGTTATCGAAAAGAAAGTTCAGGAAGGTATGTATGTTAACGAAGGTACTGCGATTTATGAAGTAGCCGAACTATCAACTCTTTGGAATATTGCAGAAATAAATGAGACCGATCTTTCCACAGTTAAAGTTGGAAGTAAAGTTAAACTTAAATTAAAAGCATATCCAGGTGAAGAGTTTACAGGTAGAGTAACATTTATTTATCCAGTAATTAATCCTCAAACAAGAACTGTAAAAGTTAGAAGCGAGTTTTCGAGCTTGAATAACAAGCTTAAACCACAAATGTATGGCGAGACTATTTTCTTTGCTGAAGCTGGAACAGGATTATTAGTTCCTGCCGATGCGGTCATCTTTTCTGGTAATAGAAATGTTGTGTGGGTAAAAACTGCAGATGGAATGTTTGAAGCTCGTATTGTTCAACTAGGTCAAAAGTTTGGAGATAAATATCAGGTTCTGTCAGGTATAAACGAAGGTGATGAAGTTGCGGCAAGCGGAGGTTTCTTGATTGATTCGGAGAGCCAGTTAAAAACTGGAAAGTCAACAGGTTCGGATAATATGGAAGGAATGGATATGCCTAAATAAATGAATGCAAAAAAATATAATTAATTAAAAACATAAATTATTAAAAGAAAGGTACATAGAATGAAAACTAGATTAAATAAAACTCTTCAAATAGGGATTCTTGCGAGCGGGATAATTTTTTTATCAATCTTTTCCGCGTGCAGTCAGGATACTAAAAATCCTAATCATCAATCTATGAATATGGAAAAGAATCAAGCAGATTCTACAATTATTCGCACTGGGGTAATTGATTTGCATATGATTGATGAAAATAAGGATGGCATGGTTTATCAGGATATGATGGATTGGAATGTAATTTCTGATATGCCGGGTAAATGTCCATTATGCAAAATGACACTTAAAGAAGTTACACTCGAAGAAGCAAAAAAGAACCTTGTTGAAAGTGGATTTAAAACAAAATGAAATTCGATAAGTAAGAGCGAATAAAATTATAAACAATTATTTAAATAAGGAGAATTATTATGAGTTGCCCGAATTGTAAACAAAGTAAAAATGGTGTTTGGTTCAAGATCTTAATAGGTGCTATTATTTTATTGATTGCATTTACCACCTCTATTTTTTCACAACAAGATCAACATCACGGAAACACCGGAATGCAAAATCAGCAGATGGGTAATATGGGACATATGCAGAATATGCAAAATATGATGACTCAAATGGGTCAGTTAATGGACAGGAGTAACCAGATGATGAATATGATGAACAATCAAATGCAAAACCACGATATGAATAAAATGGAAATGAATAATGGTATGATGAATATGATGCAAGGGATGAATAAAATGGGTAAAGATATGAATGGTTTACTTGAGCAAATGAACACAATGATTTCGGATAAAGATATGATGAAAGAAAATAAGACCATGGACAATATGAATAATATGTTAAATAATATGAAGACAATGATGAAGGAATATGATGGGATGTTGAATAATATGGAAAAGTTAGAACCTAATGGTATGAAATAAATGAAGAGCAGTATAGTTGTGTATTTAATGGGAAAGCCAGTATTTGCTGGCATTCTCCTGATTGTTCTTTTCTCTGAACAAAATGCTTTTGGGCAAAACGGTTGGTATGTAAATACAAGTGTCCAGCTAAGCGGTGGAAATTATATCTTCAATTCGTACAAACATGTTCTTTCTTTTAATGGAGGCCTGCGTTATCAGATAGAAGGTTTCGGAGTATCTGTTTCTGTGCCTGTAATTGGGAGTAACAATAATAGTGCAGTTCAGAATTCTCAAGTGAACGGCAGTGTATCAATGAAAAGCGTAATGAATTATGGTCTGGGAGATATCTATGGTTACTTTGATTACAGAATTCTATCAGAGTACGAAAATGATGTTGATCTATATTTT
>DAIRCT010000142.1:0-3667 GCA_036796535.1 Ignavibacteriaceae bacterium | reverse complement strand
CCAAAATAAATACCGCTTTTGCTGCTTTGATCAATTTGCAATTCAATTGCAGATAAGAAAATAGCTGATTCAAAAGCTTCTCTAAAAACAACAATAAATGAAATTACTGCCAGCCCTATCATATTATTATTGTTTACCAACCTCATAATTTTATGTTCAACAAATTCTTTCCATTTTTTTGCTTCTGTTTTGCTGTGCAGCCAGAAGCCAACATATAACAATAAAATTACAGCAAATAATGAACCTATGCCCTCCATTAACTCTCTGCTTTGTGCATTGAAAGAGATAATTACGTTTATAAAGAATAAACTTATTATCCCGATAATCAGAGCTAATATCCAACCGCCGTGTACCCACTTTACTGCTTTAGATTCATCAATTGATTTTAAAACCCCAAGGATGGTAATTATTATTAAAAATGCTTCAATACCTTCTCTAAGAATAATTGAAGCCGCAAATATAAACGCAAAGCCAAACGTGTAATCTTTATTTTGCAAAGCTGCGTTGGCATCACTTATTAATGATTGTGCTTTTGCGACATCATCTTTAATTATTTCCAAAGCTTTATGGTTTTCAATATCTGCTCTAAGCTTATACATTGCAGCTTCCAGCTCATCTTTAAGATCGGGATTTATTGACAGCAATTGCTGCTCGAAAGGTTCTATTCCTTCAAGGTATGCAGATAAAGCTTTATCGTTCGCCTTATCATATTCATTCTTTTGATAATAATTTATAACATCATTTAAGTAAGCTGCCGCAATATTTAAAGAAAGAGTTTTATCTTGTTTAGCATTATGCAAGCGCAGTGCTGCTAAATAGAGTGTATCTTTTTTATCAAACTTTGTCAGTAATAATTTATCCGATAAAGTTGAAATTTGTTCTAAGGAAGTTTTAGATATAGCTTTAGCATATAATTTTTCCAGGGTGTCTTCACTTACTTTGTATTTGTTCTTATATCTTAAACCGCTGACATAAAAAGCAGCGTCCCAAACTTCCTTATCGCTTAGTTGATTAAGAGGAACCATACCAGTACCGCTTATTCCGAGTCTGATAGTATTATATATCTGGAAGGTAGAAAGGTTATCCATCAAAGTGTCGTTTAAGAAATTTGCCGGCTTAGGATTCAAAAGCTTTCCTGCTATTCCTTCGCCGTTTCCAGCTTCGCCGTGGCAAGAAACACAGTTAGCTTGAAAAATATTTTTCCCATTTAGAATATCGGGCCAGCTTGCCGGAGAAACCTCAATCAGATTTAATTTTAAAATAGCTGTTTTAATTTTAGCTGTATTGCCAGACACTTCTTCATAGCTGCTTTTATTTTCAATTTTCGATTTTAACTTTTCCAGTTCACCAGTCATCTCGATTTTTTCTTGAAGATTAATTTTTATATCAACTTTATTAAATAAATCTATTGCCTTAGCAATAAATTCATTCATCTCAGCAAATTCATTAGCATTTACAATCTTTTCATCTTTTACTGCATTATTATAATCGCTGCCGATGTAATCAATTAAGCTTATAAATGTTCTTATGTCTTTTGTGGAATTGTCATCACCGGCAATAAGTGAGTTTAATCCAATTGTGCTTAGGAAAACAAATAGGATAGCGAAACTATTTTTCATAGCTGCCTTTCTTATTCTTATGGGTGTCTTTATTTTTTTTTTCATATAATTATGTAAAAACTTAAATGCAACAATCAATCATCATTTGTTGGTATTTTAAATACCTAATTTTGTTATTCGTTTGAATCTTTAACCACATTTGTATTTTGAGTTATCATTTCATCAGAATCTTTTGCAGCAGTCAATTTGCCGAATGCCAAAAGCAGAACAACTCCGACTGTTACAAAAACATCAGCCAGATTAAAAATAGGCCAGCGGTTCAAATAGTAGCCAAAAATTTGTAAATCAAAGAAATCTACATCTATAAAATCAACAACATTTCCTTGAAGCAGCGGGGCATAACCGAAAAGAGCGCCGAAGAAAACCCGGTTTGTTAAATTTCCAATTGCACCTGCAAGAATTAAAGACATTGGCATTCTTAACCAAAAAGATTCTTTTCGTATTTTATACAAATAGAAAAGCAATCCGAGTGTTGCAATAATTGTGAACAGCGCCAAATACTCTTTATTGCTAACGCGAATCCCGAATGCCATCCCTGGATTTTCGACGAATGTTAATTTCAAAAAATCGCCAAGTAAAGGAATGCTTGAACCATAGGGCATCCCGCTTAACCGGATTCCCTCAAATGGCAATTGAATTCCTTTAACAAGAAGTTTTGTTATAACATCAGTTAAAACTGCGGCAAAAGTAATATATAAAACTTTCATTTTCCCATCGGCTGTCTAAATTAGCGGTACTTATTTCAGAAAAATTAACTTAATTGTTTTCAATAGTCTGTCAACATTCAATCTGCAAAAATATGAACCGCTTGAATATTTTGATGCATCCCAGTTCAATGAATATATACCTGCTGATTGACTTCCTTCAAAAAGATTTTCTAAAAGCTCTCCATTAGCGTTAAAAACTTCAAGCCTTACAAAACTATCAGGTTTATCTAACCTATATTTAATAGTGGTTGAAGGATTAAAAGGGTTTGGATAATTCTCGTAAAGTTCAAAAGTATCCGGCTGAGACTTTTCATCATCAACATTTGTCGGTGCATCAATCTCAATATTAATCATCATTCCATCGTCTTCGTGCTCAAGATTATGACAATGAAGTAAATAAATTCCAGAATAATCAGTGAACTTGACTAAGGTATGAACTGTTTCGTTTGGGTTTACTAGAACTGTGTCCTTCCAGCCCTTATCATTAGGAGTGAGATTAGTATTTCCGTTTCTTGAATAAACCTGGAACAAAACACCATGGACATGCATCGGGTGAAAATTATTTGTGTTATTAATGAACTTCCATTCTTCAAGTTCATTGAATGGAATTATTTCATCAATCCTGTTCATATCATAAGTTAAACCATTAATCCGATGCATTCCGCTACCCATTCCTGACTGTGTTAAAGTAAAATTCCTTGTTCGCTGAATATCATTAATATTATAATAATTAATTGGAGGAAGATTTTGAGGAACAATTCCACCCGATGAATTACTACCGACTACGTCAAACCTGAGTAAGTTCATTTGTGTTCCCTGATTCCCAACTCCACTGAACGCTTGAGATTGCAAAGTGACAGAGTTTCCGATATTATAAGGGAAAAAATCAAAAAGAATATCAAGCCGTTCACCAGGAGCAAGGAATGTATTTGTCATCTGAACAACTTCATCTTTCAGTCCACCATCAGTTCCAATAACCCAGAACGGTGAATTATCAGAAAAAGCTATTTTATAAACTCTTGCATTTGATCCATTCAGTAATCTGAATCTGTATAAAGTTTTTTGAACTTCAAAATAAGGATCAGGTGTTCCGTTAACCAAAGGAAGATCACCCAAGTAACCAAACATTCTATCCATCATAGTTGGTGCATAGTTAAACTGAGGCTGGTAAACAGAATGTCTGTCCTGAATTAATAAAGGAATATCAAAATTTCCTGTTGGCATACCATACTGAAGTTCATCTTCATCTTCAACTATAAAAAATCCTGCATACCCTTTATAAACATGTTTCGCAGTAAGATGATGAGCATGTGAATGATAAAAGAAAGTCCCTCCTCTCTG
>DAIRCT010000141.1:0-3700 GCA_036796535.1 Ignavibacteriaceae bacterium | reverse complement strand
TAAAAAATTAGCCTGTGGACGATTATCAAATGTGAAACATTTGGAGAGAGGGAACAGGTTTATTTTTTTTATTTTGCTTTATATGTGATTAGAATTATTTTTACTATGATGTTTTCAGAAGGTTACCCCCAGACCTTTTGTGAACACAAAACCCTGCGGCTTCGGTTGCAGGGTTATTTATTATAATGAGATATCAAATTGCAATAGCATTAAAATAAAATTTCCAAAAAAAATTACAAAACCGAATCTTGATAGGAAATTAGATTAACTTTAGTATGAGTTTGCAGAGGATCTGATAAATCGACTGGCTAGTACTTTAACCTGTCCCTGACATCAAGAAAAAGTTTGAAATTATTTTTTAGATTGCTCTAATAAGTAATTAAGCCCATTCTCTATGATTTCGTGAAAAAGAATTATTCTGACTCCAAGTCTTTATTTCTTTCATCTCATCTCCATTATAATTTTTAATAACGACTTATTGGAAGAGCAATAAGCCGCTAATCACTATCTACATTTCAGCTTCAACTTTTTTCTTTTCAAACAAAATATACACCGATGGAATAATTAGCAGTGTAAGAAGAGTAGAGGTAATCAAACCACCAACTACTACAGTAGCAAGTGGTTTTTGTATTTCAGAACCGGTACGGCTTGCATACAACATTGGTACTAAACAAAATATTGCAATCGATGCAGTCATAAGCACAGTACGAAATCTGTCTAAGTTTCCCTTGATTATTGCTTGTTGCAGTTTTGTCCCTTCTTCACGTAATTGTGGGATTCGTGAGACAAGCACCACTCCATTTAACACAGCAACTCCAAACAGACAACAAATCCAACTGAAGCAGGTACAAATAGATATTGCCCGGATATGTATAGTGAAATAATTCCACCAATCAGTGCGAATGGTAAATTTGAGATTACAAGTAAAGCTAATCGAATCGACTTAAAGGTTACAAACAATAAAAATAAAATTAATCCCACCACTACTGGGCCTATTATTAGTAACTTATTCATAACTCTTTGTTGATTTTCAAACTGCCCACCCCAAGTTAAATAGTAACCCGCAGGCAGCTGAATATTTTCTTTTATTTTTTGTTATGCTTCTTAAACAAAGCTTCCTACCTCTCTTCCACTTATATTCATCTCACTTCCGATAAAGTCTAAGATTTTTACTCCAAACTTGGCACTAAAAAAGATAGATGTTATTTCATAACTCTCATCGAATTTAATATGGCAATTATTGCAACGCCCATATCTCCAAACACTGCTTCCCACATTGTGGCTATTCCGAAAGCTCCAAGAAGTATGAAGAATAATTTTACTCCCATTGCAAACATTATATTCTGCCATACAATTGTTCTTGTTCGTTTCGCAATTTCAATTGCTTTTACAACCTGCATTGGTGAATCAGTCATCAAAACAACGTCTGCGGTTTCAACTGCTGCGTCTGAACCGAGAGCACCCATTGCAATACCAACATCGGCACGGGCAATAACCGGTGCATCATTGATTCCATCACCAACGAATGCCACTTTTCCATTCTTTGTTGAACTTAGCAATTTTTCGATATGCTCAACTTTATTTTCCGGCAATAATTCAGAATAATATTCTTTTATACCAAGCTTCTTTGCATAAACCTCTGCTGTGCTTCTGTTATCTCCGGTCAGCATTACTGTATTTACTTTAAGTTTGTTAAGCTCTACAATTGTTTCTGCAGCTTCGTCTTTTAAAGAATCGGAAATTACAATGTATCCCGCATATTTTTTATTTACGGCAACGTGGATTACCGTTCCCTCGACATCACATTTATCGTGTTCTATATTTTCTTTATGAAGCAGCTTATCATTTCCAATTAGTATTTCGTCACCATTTACTTTTGCCTGAATACCGTGACCGGAAATTTCTTTTACTTCAGTAATATCACTTTGTGGAATCTTATTACCATAAGCATCTAAAATTGATTTTGCAATCGGATGACTTGAGTTAGCTTCTGCATAAGCTGCATATCTAAGAATATCTTCTTCTTTAAATCCATTTGCCGAAATTATTTCTGCAACTTTGAATTCGCCTTTTGTCAGCGTTCCGGTTTTATCGAATACCACAGTTTTAATTTTTGTGAGTGCATCCAAATAGTTTGAACCTTTTACCAAAATTCCTCTTCGTGAAGCTCCGCCAATTCCGCCAAAGTATCCAAGTGGAATGCTTATAACCAATGCGCATGGACAAGAAATAACAAGCACTACCAACGCCCTGTAAATCCAATCTGTAAAAGTTTGACCAGCAATAAACAAAGGCGGAATTACAGCAAGCAGAAGCGCACCAAATACAACTACCGGAGTGTAGTAACGAGCAAAAGTTGTTATAAATTTTTCTGTTTCCGCTTTTTTACTGGTTGCGTTCTCAACTAATTCTAAAATTTTTGAAATTGATGATTCACCGAATTCTTTTGTCACTTCAATAGTCAGCATTCCACTTTTATTAATCATACCGGCTAAAACTGTTTCGCTTTCCTTCACTGCTCTCGGAACTGATTCGCCGGTTAAAGCTGAAGTGTCCACAAAAGAATTTCCTTCAATTATATTTCCGTCTAAAGGAATTTTTTCTCCCGGCTTTACAACAATTATTTGTTCGGGATGGACTTCTGTTGGCGAAACTTTTTTTATATCACCATTGACTTTAAGATTTGCATAATCCGGTCTTATTTCTAACAAAGCTTTAACGGATTTTCTTGAACGGTTTACCGCGATATCCTGAAACAATTCACCAACAACGTAGAACAACATGACAGTTACAGCTTCGGGCATTGCATCTATGAGTATGGCACCGCTGGTCGCAATTGTCATAAGAAAATGTTCGTTGAAAACTTTTCCTTTGGTGAGACTTCTTAGAGCTCCTTTTAATACTAGCCAGCCACTGATTAAATAAGCCGGAATAAAAACCAAATATTCGGCTAAATGGTATGACGTATTATGAAGTTTTTCTTCAAAAACTAATCCTGTGAGCAAAAGAAAAAGAGTTACTATTATCTTTATCAGTTCAATTTTATTTTCAACTAATTCATCTTTTAAAGCTGGCTTTTTAATTTTCGGAGGGAGTTCTTCTGTCGGTTCAACTACTTCGACTTCCGGCTCTATCTCTTTTATTTTTTGTTTTACTTCTTCGATATCCGGTGCATCAATCTGCAAAGTTGAATTTGCAAAATTCACCGAGACAAATTTCACTTCCGGCATCTTGGAAAGACCGTCTTCTATTTTTGCCGCACACGAAGCGCAGTCAATATTTTTTAATTCATATTTTTTCATAGTCTTACACTTTCAATTGTTATTGAAGATTTTTCTTTTTTGTAAAGAAAGTTTTTGGAAATTCCACAACACTATAGTCAACACAATCACAAGCATCTGCGCAATTGATGTTTCAATTGTTGGATATAAGCCGATTAAAGGGAAGCTTGATTTTACCGGCAGTTGAGTTATGCTCATATATCCGCTCTCCTGGAATGCGTGAATACCTTTTCCCGCTAATACAATTGAGAGTAATACGATAGTAACCGCAGAATATTTAAATAATTTCATAATAGGTAATTTTACCGCAAACTTTAAAGCTAGCCACGCTAATAACAAGACAAGTAATAAAGAAGAGACCGCACCAAAATAAATACCGCTTTTGCTGCTTTGATCAATTTGCAATTCAATTGCAGATA
>DAIRCT010000140.1:0-3701 GCA_036796535.1 Ignavibacteriaceae bacterium | reverse complement strand
TATTAATGGATCAACTTGGAATGATGACTGCAGCGTTTGATCATTTTTATTTACCAAGATTGCACCGTGCAGGATTTGTTGCGCCAAATTTAAAAGATATTCAAACAACAGAGCATGCCGCAGGCGGATATGTAATTGAACCGAATCCGGGAATTTATGAAAATGTAGTTGTACTTGATTTTAAAAGTCTGTATCCATCAATTATCCAAACCTTTAAGATTGATCCTTATTCTTTGCTGATGAAAGATGTTGATACGATAGAAACATTAAACGGTTATAAATTTTCTTCATCACTTCACATCCTTCCGGATTTTATTGATGAATTGATGAAACTCCGCGACACAGCAAAAAAGAAAAAAGACAAGCAGCTTTCACAGGCAATTAAAATTTTAATGAACAGTTTTTATGGTGTGATGGGTTCTTACGGTTGCAGATTTTATCATCCTGATTTACCGCGTGCAATTACGGGAAGCGGGCATAAACTTTTACTTGGCAGCAAAGAATATCTTGAGAAGAGAGATTTAAAAGTTATTTATGGTGATACCGATTCTTTGTTTGTTATGTTAAAAGATGTTTCTGTTGATGATGGAGAAACACAGGGTAAAAAAATTGTTAAGGAACTAAATCTGTTCTGGAAAAATAAACTTAAAAAGGAATTTAAAGTTGAATCATACTTAGAGATCGAATATGAAAAGTATTATAAAAAATTTATCATCACTCCTGCGCGTGGTGCAGAAATCGGTGCAAAGAAAAGATATGCGGGTTTGTTAGTTAAGGATGGGAAAGAAAGTATTGAGTTTGTTGGGATGGAATTTGTGCGTTCTGATTGGACTAAGCTTGCGAAGGAATTTCAAATAGAATTGTACGAAAAAATATTTAAAGGCGAAGATGTTGATGATTGGATTCGAAGTGTGATACAAAATCTAAAATCAGGTAAGTTTGATGATAAATTGATCTACCGGAAACGTTTGAGAAAAGAAGTTGAAGATTACACGAAAAATGTTCCGCCTCATGCACGTGCAGCAAAACTATTAAACGAACCGCGTGATGTTATTTATTATGCAATAACTCAACGCGGACCAATCCCAGTTGAACTCAAACACAATGACTTCGATTATGATCATTATATCGAAAAGCAACTAAAGCCAATTGCAGATTCTGTTCTAAGCTTGTTAGGCAAATCTTTTGACTCTATTGTTGGAACCAACCAGATGAGTTTTTTTTAATGCATGATGTTTTAACAATCAGCAAAAATATTTTTAATAGAGAATTCATTTATTTATTTTTAATAAAAATCATATAAAAACATCCGGAGAAATATTGTGCAAATAGAATTTCTTGGCGCAGCTCAAACAGTAACCGGCTCGCAGCACTTACTTCACATCAACGGTAAAAAAATTCTTCTTGAGTGTGGACTCTTTCAAGGCAAACGAAGTGAAAGTTATGATATAAACAAAAATTTTCCATTTGATGCCTCTGAAATTGATATTTTAATTTTATCACACGCGCATATCGATCACAGCGGAAATATTCCAAATCTTGTTAAGAAAGGTTTTAAAAGATTAATTTATGCAACTTCTGCAACTGTAGATCTTTGCCAGATAATGCTGCGGGATTCTGCACACTTGCAGGAAAAAGATCTTGAATGGGTTAATAAAAAAAAGGAGAAAAAAGGTGAAGAACCTTTTAAACCGCTTTACACATTAGATGATGTGGAAAAAGCTATGCAGCAATTTATTGGCGTACAGTATGATAAAACAATTACTTTATATCCCGGGATCAGTTTAACATTTAAAGATGCCGGGCATATTCTTGGCTCGGCCGGAGTTTTTTTAGAGATAGACGAAGGGGATGGGAAAAAAATTAATTTTGGTTTCTCGGGTGATATTGGAAGACCAGATTCACCTGTAATAAAATCACCGGATGTATTACAAAATCTTGATGTTTTAGTAATGGAAACTACCTACGGTAACAGATTACACTCGCGTGTAGAAGAGGTTGAGGAGGAGTTTGCAGCAACAATAAATAGCGTAATTAAGAACGGGGGAAAAGTCATTATTCCAGCTTTTGCCGTTGGTAGAACTCAAACCATAGTTTATATGCTACACAAACTTTTTGATCAAAACCGCATTCCCGAAATTCCTATTTATGTAGATTCTCCATTAGCTGTTGATGCTACTGCTGTATTTCGTGCTCATCCGGAATGTATGGACAGAGAAACCTATCGCATTTTTTTGCAGGAAGGTGAAGATCCTTTTGGTTTTAGTAGATTAAAGTATATCAAAAATACTGAAGAGTCTAAAGAGCTAAATAAAAAAACAGGACCGATGATAATTATTTCTGCATCCGGTATGGCAGAAGGCGGCAGAATTTTGCATCATCTTGTAAACAATATTGAAAATCCCAAAAACTTAATACTATTTGTTGGATATGCTGCCGAGCATACACTTGCACGTAAAATTATGAATGGCGACAAAAAAGTGAATATTTTTGGCGAAGCTTATGATGTTAACGCAAAAGTAAAAACGATGGATTATTTCTCCGGTCACGCAGATCAAGGGGAATTATTGGATTATGTTCGTCTAAATTCACAAAATAAGCTGAAAAACATATTTTTAGTGCATGGCGAATCAGATCAGGCTCTGCCATTTAGAGAAAAATTATTACAAATAGGCTATAAAAACGTGGTTTTTCCAGCTTTGGGAGATAAAATTATTCTTTAAATGAGAATCTTTTTTCTCTTCCTTTTATCTAATTATGTGCTATATTTGTCTTTTAAAATTTCAGCACCCCGGTTCTTCCTCAAGAAGAACCTTTTTTATCGAAATTTAGATAGCATTCAAAAATATTTATTCACATTTAAGGAGATGATAAATATTGAAGATCACCAAGCAATTTACTAACCGTGAAAGCAAATCTTTAGATCAGTATTTGCAGGAAATCGGAAAAGTTGATCTTCTCACTCCCGATCAGGAGATCGAGCTTGCGATCAAGATTAAAAAGGGAGATAAATTAGCCCAGGAAAGATTAATAAAAGCAAACCTCCGATTTGTAGTGAGCGTTGCAAAACAATTTCAAAATCAGGGCTTATCTCTCGGCGATCTTATTAATGAAGGGAATATTGGTTTAATTAAAGCCGCTGAAAGGTTTGATGAGACCAGAGGATTTAAATTTATTTCTTATGCTGTTTGGTGGGTAAGACAATCAATCATGCAGGCAATTGCAGATCAATCAAGAGTTGTCCGCCTTCCACTTAACAGAGTTGGAAATCTTACTAAGATCAGTAAGGCATATAGAGATCTTGAACAGGAATATGAAAGAAAACCTACGACTGATGAGTTGGCGCTTATTCTTGATATGACCTCTGAAGAAGTTGCTTATGCACTTCAGATTGCCGGAAGACAGGTATCAATGGATGCACCTTTAAAAGAAGGTGATGATGGTAAAAATTCTCTGGTTGATATTCTGCCAAATGAAGAACAGCCACTTCCCGATAACACTCTTATGACTGAATCGCTGAAGAAAGAAGTTGCAAATGTTCTCTCAACTCTTTCTGAAAGAGAAGCCGAAGTAATAAAATTATACTTTGGAATTGAAGGAGATCATTCCGCAACTTTGGAAGAGATCGGCGAAAGATTTAATCTTACCCGCGAACGTGTTAGACAGATTAAAGAAAAAGCTTTAAGAAATCTAAGGCAATC
>DAIRCT010000139.1:0-3787 GCA_036796535.1 Ignavibacteriaceae bacterium | reverse complement strand
TTTCATAAAAATATTTTATCATTTGATAGCCAAAGAAATATCATCTCGAATCCCGGTCTTGCCTGTCGGAGACAGGTATATCGGGAAGAGAAACCTGAGTTTTATAATGAACAGATTCCTCGCGCAACTAAAGTCGGATTCGGAATGACAGAATAAAAGCACACACAAATATCATTTTAATTGAGATTAACATCAAATATTAATTATTGATTTTTAATTCTAATATGCTTGATATAGTTTTAACTATCTAAAAAATAAGCATAAGATTTGGAATCTTCACATAAATTAAATCCACAGAATTGGGTTGCAAAATATAGCGACGAACTTTTTCGCTTTGCGTTTATCCGTGTAAGTGATGAAGAAGCTGCGCGCGATCTGATTCAGGATACTTTTCTTTCAGCCCTTAAAAATCTTGAAACATTTAAGGGAGAAATTTCTGAAAAAAACTGGCTTTACTTTATTCTTAAAAATAAAATCATAGATCATTACAGAAAAAATGCGAAAACTCATCTTACTAGAATTGATGAAGGACAAGAACAGGATGAGTTCTTCGATGAATCCGGTCATTGGAAAAAGGAAGCACTGCCAAATCCATTTGGTCAAGCAGTCAATAATCAACAGCACTCTTTTGAGTTTTATGAAATTCTTGAGAAATGCAAAAAAAAATTAAATGAGATTCAACTAAGTTTGTTTGCAATGAAATTTCTTGATGAAATAGATTCTGAAGAAATTTGTAAGGAATTGGAAATATCTTCGTCTAACTATTGGGTGCTCATCCACAGGATAAAACTCAAAATCAGAAAGTGTTTAGAAAAATTGTTTTATGGAAAACAGCATTAACAACAAAAAATTTATGATTACCTGCAAGGAAGCAACAATGCTTTCTGTACAAAAAGCAGAAATTAACATTTCTCTTTCAGATAGATTGAGATTATTTATTCATTTATTAATCTGCCAGTATTGCCGTTTGTTTAATAAACAAAGCAAAATGATTGATAAAATTTTATCAAACTGGAAGACTAATAAAACGCTCTCCACTTTAGAAAAGAACCATTTACAAACTGAGATAGAAAAAAAATTAAAATAAATTAAAATTATTTTCATCTGCCTGTAAGGTTTTCTCTTTCCCTTCGTCTTTACCACTGAACTAACAAACTAACTACTAACAATTTTCGAAAGGTCTATCATGACAAACAAAAGTCTCAAAAGCATTCTTTTTACAGGTTCAATCGTTGCAGGTTCACTTTTAAGTGTAAACACAGCATCAGCTAACCCATTTAGTTTTACTGATCTTGGTTCAGGTTCACAACTAAGAACTGCATTGTTGGATAATCTTGTTTCACAGAAGTACAACTTAGATTTGTCTTGCGGAGAAAAATCAAAAGACAATCTAAAAAAGGAAAACAAATCCAAAGATGGTAAATGCGGTGAAGGAAAATGTGGCGGTAAGCAAGATTCAACAAAGATGAAAACCTCTGATACGAAGAAGATGGATGATAAATCCAAAGAAGGAAAGTGCGGCGAAGGCAAGTGTGGTGAAAATAAAACCACCGAAAAGAAAAGCACTGATAAAAAATAATTAATCATTTGTCACCCTGAGCGAAGTCGAAGGGTGACTTCTTTTTCGAAGCAATATAATATTCCCGGAAAGAATTATGAAACAATTTGTAGGAATAGGTTACAGAAAAGACTTTGGTGAAGAATTTCTTCAATCAGAAATTCTGCAGCCATCATTTATTGAACTTGCCCCTGAAAACTGGATGAACATAGGCGGCTATTGGAAGAAGGTTCTTAAACGATTATCGGAAAAGTATCCGGTAACGGCTCATGGTCTATCGCTTTCAATAGGAAGTCCCGAAGGACTTGATTGGAATTTTTTAAAGCAAGTTAAACAGTTTTTACAGGACTATAATGTAACGGTTTATTCAGAACATTTAAGTTATTCTAAATGCAATAATGCACATTTATATGATTTGCTTCCAATTCCTTTTAGACATGATGCTGTTAAACATATAGTTGAAAGAATAAAACAAGTTCAGGATTTCCTGGGAAGAAAGATTACGATGGAAATAGTTTCATATTATACTCCGGTTGCTGCAGAAATGACTGAAGTTGAATTTGTAAATGAGATTATAAAAGGTTCTGATTGCAATCTTCTGCTTGATGTTAACAATGTTTATGTAAATGCATTTAATCATAACTATGATGCGCACAATTTTATAGATCAACTTCCGCTTGATACGGTTGCATACATTCATATGGCGGGACACGAAAAAGTTTCAGAGGATTTAATTATTGATACACACGGTCAACCGATTATTGATCCTGTTTATAAACTGTTTGAATATACTGTAAACAAATTGCAAAGTCCGGTTTCCGTTCTTTTGGAAAGAGATTTTAACATTCCTGAGTTCCCAGAACTTGCTATGGAAATGAATGAACTTGAAAGAATTTGTAAAGAAGCATGGAGTTTTGAATATGCATCTTAGTAAATACACAGAAAATCAGCAGACTAATTTTGCATCATTTTGCAAAACAAATATTCTTAAACCGATTGACGGTTTAACTGAAAACAGAATTCATCATTACAGAAGATTAATTTATAATGTAATCGATGATAGTCTTCGTTCAGCATTTCCATTGACAGAAAATCTTCTTGAAGAAAATGAATGGAAATATTTGGTAGATGAGTTTATAGCAAAACATAACCCTCAATCGCCGCAAATCTGGCGTATGCCTTATGAGTTTTATCAGTTCGTTGATCAAAATGATTTTGAAATTAAATCAAAGTATCCTCACTTAATTGATTTACTGCTTTTTGAGTGGAAAGAAATTGAATTATATATGATGGAAGATAAGAATGATGAGCGAAATATTTTATCGACAGAAATATATAATCATAATCAGATAGTATTGAACCGCGAATATGAAATTTTACAGTTGTCATTTCCTGTTCACTTAAAATCACCCCAAAGTATTTCGGTGGCAGATAAAGGTGTTTATTTCGCAATGATGTTTCGGGCAAATGACAAAGTTCAGTTCTTTGATCTTTCAACATTCTTTGTGTGGCTTATTTATGAAATTGAAAACAACAATTATTCGGTTGAACAGCTTATAAAAAAATCAGAAGAGGCAAACAAAGACATTAGTTGTAAAATAATTAGAGAAAACATTCTGAGATTTGTTTACACAATGCATTCAAAAGGGTTTATACTTGGATTAAAAAACGATAAGGAAACAAAATGATAGAAAAATATAAATCAGTTGTACAACACCTTACAAAGTTAAAAGATGTTCATTTGTTAGCGGTAAGATTAGTTCTTGCTTATGGATTTTTTAATCCCGCAATTATGAAATGGCAAAATATTGAATCAATAAAAGAATGGTTCGGTCAATTAGGAATTCCGTTCCCCGGGTTAAACGCATACTTATCAGCAAGCACCGAAATGGCAGGAGTTATTTTACTAACACTTGGTTTAGCAAACCGGATAATTTCGATTCCATTAATTTTTGTAATGATAGTTGCAATTGTAACTGTTCATATTGGAAATGGATTTGAAGCCGGTAATAATGGATTTGAAATTCCTATTTATTATATACTTCTTTTACTCGTAATATTAATTTATGGTGCGGGAAAATATAGTGCGGATTATTTGTTACAGCTAAAGCTTGATAAAAAATCATATTCAAATTAGTTGATCACTAACAAATTATATAAAACTTAAATTCTATATTACATTTCTTTTACAAATGTGTATTAAAATTCTTTGCAGATTTGATATGTAAC
>DAIRCT010000138.1:0-3978 GCA_036796535.1 Ignavibacteriaceae bacterium | reverse complement strand
AGCTTGCTTTTTTTGAAACGAACTTTAAAGCATGTTTAAAACTCCAGAATGTATCCGGATACATTGGATAAACCATTAGTATATTCATTTATTATTCCTTGAAAGTAAAAAATATTTTAAAAGAATTCAGATTATTATCTGGCTTTATATTCAACTTTTTATATCTAAAATGTAATCGATCAAAAGGATGAAAAAGGGACTAAATCTTTTGATTGAATGATTTCCTTGATTAAAAAGGTTTATTATTCATCTTATCAAATACTAATATTTTTTATTCTTATTCTTATCCCGATTATTTGATTTATTATTTTGAATACCAGATTTATTCTTAACAGTAATATGCTTCTGCTGTTTTATCCAATTTTTATGCTCGGGATGATTTTTAATTATATAGTATTTTGCATCACGGCTATCGCGGATTAACTGCTGATCGTGACGACCTTTGAATGAAAAATATTTTTCTTTAAAGTCTTTATGTTTTTGCCATGGTTTAGGTTCATTAACCACAACCTTATAAGAATTATAGATATCAAAATTTTTATAGCGTGATGGTAAATTTGAACTGTAAATCCAGCGCCCGTTGTTATAATAGTAATAACGATGCTGAGGAACACTGTAGTAAGTTTCTATATCCGGCAAGTAATAGTATTGCACATAATCGTAACCGGTAGGTCCCCAAATTGGTTGTTTATCAACATTGAAATTAAGATTTATCTGTGCATTTAAGCTACCGGAAATACCAAACAGAAAAGATGCTGTAATTAGTACGAATATATAACGCATAATGTTTTTCCTTTTTTTATTTTGCTGTTACATCCACATTTTATTTGAAATGCAGATTTATCTAATTATTTATCATCGAAATACTTTTGGAAATTGTATTTAAAGTCTCATCGGTATAAGAATAATTTGCAATTTCTAATCGTGTGTGCAGGGCAAGTTTTTCCATAATATTATGGATATGACTTTTTACAGTATAAGTTGATACGTGCATTTTTTGAGCAATTTCTTTATTGCTCATTCCCTCACCTAAATGCAGAATAACCTCACGCTCACGCTTTGTCATCAGTATTGATTCTTTAAGTTTTGATTTACCTTCTCTTACTGCGTGATCAACAATTTGGGAAAATAGAGAATCAATCAAAAGAGGAGGAAGAATTGTTGCTCCTTCGGAAACAGATCTTATCGTAATCAAAAAATCGTTAAGGGATGCATCTTTAAGGATAAATCCATTAGCACCTGCTTTTACATATTGTAATATATCTGCCTGCACAGGTGCAAGATCCATTACTATTATTTTTGCCTGTGGAAAGTCGCGCTTTACTACTTCCACAACATGTAAACTGTTTTGACTTCGCAATCCTAAATCAAGAAGAACCACGTTTGGTTTTAACTGTTTAATCTTTATTAGCGTGTGTCTGCCATCGCCTGAAGCAGCAATTATCATAATATCCTTATGAGGTTTAATGATAGAAAATATTCCATCCCGAAGAAGACGATTATCTTCTATAAGCAATAATCTAATTTTTTTCATTTTCGTATTTTTTTTCAATTATAAAAAATGAGGAATCGAAATATTTAATTGAGCAATTATGTTATGCACCATTTGCTACTATTAAGATGCAGCTTTTTAGGATCTATTTTCAATCGGTCAAAAGGATGAAAAAGGAACTACATCTTTTAAGTGGATGTTATCGAATTGTTATTCAAATTTATATGAGGGAATCTTGGCACAATATATTATCCAATTCAAAAAACTAAAATAAGATTACTGGATTATGTTCGTAGTTTATTATTGATTAAGGATTCCAGAGTTTTTCTTTTCGTTTTTCTTATCTCTTTTAGCATCCTTTTTTTCCTGCATAGTTTTCTGAGGCGCCTTCTTTGAGCCTTTTTTACTGTTTTGACCTTTGCTCATTTCTAAATTCCTTTAATTTATTACAAAGACTTATTTACTAATTGAACGATAATATTATATCATCTCTGGCGTAATATGAGAAAATGTTATAAAGTGATTTTATTTTTTTTGAATCGGTGTGGTTTTATACATTTTCATCACCTTCACGCTATCATTCATCATTATACGAGGATTAATAGAAACATTTTCATTTTCACTTTTATCAGATCGCATCGTCATCATTAAGCTATGCATTTCAGGATTTTTCATTAATACATCAACCAGTTTAGTCATCTCAACTTTATCTCCTTTGGTGTTTTCTATCATCATATTCAACATTGCAGTACGCATTTCAGAGTTTGAAGATATCTTTGTCATCCATTCCTTAGTTTGTTTATCAGGTTTAACATCCTTTACATCTGCACTATTTTGAGCAACAATAAAGAATGGAATAAAGAGCATTGACATAAAAATTAAATTTTTCATCGCATTTTTCCTTTAATATGTAAGTGATAATACGATTAGTCCTATTGCAGATCAATAGAGCAAAGGGATGAAAAAGGGTTTAATCTGTTTTTAAAACTTTACGGATAAAAGAGGAATTATTCATTGAGTAAGGACGTGGTATCAATTGCTGTATTATATGCATCTGATAGATGTGCGTGCTTGGCAATTTGCACTCGTGTATTAAGAGCTAATTTTTCAAGAATATTATGAACGTGACTTTTAACTGTGTAGGTTGAAAGATGAAGCTGTTGAGCAATTTCTTTGTTTGTATTTCCATTGGCAATTAATTCAATTACCTGTATTTCACGTTTTGTCATTCGTACTGATTCTTCAATCTTAGATGGACTTGTTCCATTTATTGCGTGTTCAACAATTTGGGAAAATAATGATCCGGTTAAGTGTGGCGGCAAAACCTGAGTCCCTTCATAAACCGAACGAATTGTTTTTAAAAATTCATCAACGTTAATATCTTTTAGCATAAATCCCGAAACGCCTGCTTGCACAAATTCAAAAACATCTGTCTGTAATGGAATAAGATCCATTACAATTATTTTTATTTCTTTAAAGTTACTCTTAATCAACTTTACTATTTGTAAACTATTCTGACTTCGCAGACCGAGATCGAGAAGTACTATGTTTGGATTCAGTTTATCAACAAGTGCCAAAATATTTTCGCCATTACCTACGGTAGTAACAACATTCATATCTGTCTGCTTATTAAGCAAAGCATCAATACCTTCACGTAGAAGTCGATTATCTTCAATCAGTAATATTTTAATTCTTTTCATTATCCTTTGGGGCATTGAGGAAATAATTTGATAGTAATGAATTTTGAAAAAATTATTTATTGGAAAATAAAATTTGTTTGTAACAGTTCAAAGCTGTCAGTCTAATTTATTAAATAATATTAAGAATGATGAGAAATGAAAGATGAGACTTTTAAAACTTATTAGAAGCCACAATGTTCTGCTTTTTATAGTGCTTTAATTATTTGGTCTCTGAAATTTCAGACAGTTATTTCCTGGTTACTATTTAAAAACAAAAACCAGCCCGATGGCTGGTGTTTGTTTCTAGTAGCGGGGACAGTCCGCACCAGCGGATTGAACCTACAACTTAAAAATCTATAATATTCTTCCTAAGAAAATCTCGACCAACGCCTGTTTTAAACTATTTCTCTCTTTTTAATGCTTCAGTCTTATTCTCAAATTCTTCCGTATAAATTAACTTCCAGTTAGTCCCACGCTTTGTCCAGAAGGATAAATCTTTTTCATTGTGTTCAATTAATCGTTTCTCAAGATCTTCTGTAAATCCAGTATAGTGAAAGCCTTCTTTACTTTTAACTATATAAACGTAATACTTCATACTTTAAAATAAAAAATCCCTCTCAAAAGAGAAGGATTTTCTTAGTAGCGGGGACATTCCGCCGCGGCGGATTGAACCTACAACCTTCCAACAATTCCTTTAAAACCAAAAAACCGGCGAAAAGCCGGTTTTTATTCTTTAGTAGCGGGGGCAGGACTTGAACCTACAACCTTCGGGTTATGAGCCCGACGAGCTACCAATTGCTCCACCCC
>DAIRCT010000137.1:0-4013 GCA_036796535.1 Ignavibacteriaceae bacterium | reverse complement strand
ATCGTACACCCAATAGAAAAAGTTTCAGGAACAGAAACTTCTTTATTATTAAGCACTTCTAAAATTGCATCTCTTAAATATTTAGATTTAACTTTATCTGGTTCCTGCCAGTTATCATCAATCTTGCCTTCATATCTTAGTTTTCGGGTTTCATCAAATAAAAATATTTGCGGAGTGTGAGTTGCGCCGTATGCTTTTGCAACTTCCTGTGTTTCATCTCTTAAATAAGGAAAATTAAATTTTTTCTCTTCCGCCCTTTTCTTCATCTCTTCAAATGAATCCTCCGGATATTTTGTATCATCATTTGAGTTGATAGCAACTATTTGCACACCATCTTTTTCAAATTCATTTTGTAAATCAATTATCCTTTGTTGATATGCCTGAACATAAGGACAATGATTACAACTAAAAATAACTATCAGAATTTTTTTATCTGCGAATGAACTAAGACCGTAAAACTTGCCATCAGCAGCGGGTAAAGAAAAGCCCGGGGCTCTTGAACCTATTTTCAATTTATTGTCTATCATTGTAAATTCTCATAGGATTAATTAAATCTTTTATAATTTCAATTTAAACTTATTCAAAAATGAAATTACTTGCCTTAATTTTTACATTAATAATCTCAGAAATAATTATGTCACAGAATTTTGATTTCGAACAGCATCTATATCAATCTTACGAAAGATATAAGGAAAAAACTTTAACTCACCGAAAGTTTAAACATTCTGATATCATCCCACTTATTGAAAAATTAAAACATCAGAATGAATATACTGTAACTAAAGTTGGTGAATCTGTTGAACACAGAGATTTAAATTTGATTTCAATCGGTAAGGGCAAAACAAAAATCTTTCTGTGGTCTCAAATGCACGGGGATGAATCTACAGCCACAGCAGCGCTTTTTGATATTTTTAATTTCCTTTCTGACCCATCAAACAAACAATTTTGTAATGAGTTGCTTAGCAAAGTAACACTTTACTTTTTACCAATGGTAAATCCGGACGGTGCAGAAAGATTTAAACGGAGAAATGCTTATGATATCGATTTGAATCGTGATGCATCAAAATTACAAACTCCTGAAGCAAAAATTCTTAAAAATGTTTTTGATGATCTTAAAGCTGAGTTTGGATTTAATCTCCACGATCAAAGTCATAGATATTCTGTTGGACAAAGTTTTAGAACTGCTGCATTATCATTTCTTGCGCCAGCTTTTAATTATGAAAAAGATGTTAATAACATTCGCGAGCGCGCAATTCAGGTTATTGGGAATATGTATCAGGCACTCTCACTTTTTATTCCCGGACACATTGCCAAATATTCCGATGATTATGAGCCAAGAGCTTTCGGGGATAATTTTCAAAAATGGGGAACGAGTACAATTCTAATTGAATCAGGAGGTTGGAATGATGATCCAGAAAAGCAATTTCTGCGCAAGTTAAATTTTATCGCCATACTTTCTGCCATAAAAACTATCGCTGATGAATCATATAAGGAAACAAGTAAAGATGTTTATGAATCTATTCCATTCAATGATAAATATATTTTTGATGTAATCTTAAGAAATGTTCAGATTGAAAATGGCAAGGAAAATATTAAAGTGGATATAGGAATAAATCTGGATGAGATTGGAGATCTTGATGGAAAGAAATTTTATTTCAAATCACAGGTTGCCGATCTGGGTGATTTATCAATCTTCTACAGCTTTAAAGATATTGATCTTGATGGATACAAAATCCAGAGAGCAAAAACTTATTCCGATAAAATTTTTAAGCTTGATGAATTAAACCATATTGATCTTTATGATATTTACAAAAGTGGCTGCACAAATATAATTGTTGATAAATTACCCGATGGAAAATTTTTTGATTTGCCAATAAATTTAACTAACAG
Organism: Ignavibacteriaceae bacterium; assembly: GCA_036796535.1. GTDB lineage: Bacteria > Bacteroidota > Ignavibacteria > Ignavibacteriales > Ignavibacteriaceae > IGN3. The sequence goes on along the minus strand of DAIRCT010000137.1, from coordinate 2,123 downwards.
TAATAAAATTGATACTACAATAAATATAGAGGAACCTGCAAATTTTGTTCTAAAAAAAGATGGTAAAATTGAGTATATCGTTGTAAATGGATTTGTACTGAAGGTTGAAAAAAATAGAAAATTTGAGGGAAACGGCTTGGTAATTCGTTAGACTTTGATAATTTGTGTTTAATACCTATAATTACAAAAAAGAATAAGGGAAATTTTTAAAGTATTATATGTTTGCATTTCTATTAGCCATATTCAAAACAGATGATAAAAAACTCCACGAAGAATTTGAGCGGGAAGCCGTTCCGCATATGGATTCTCTTTATAATTATGCCCTGAAAATGACTGGTGATAGTGATGATGCAAGTGATTTAATTCAGGAAACTTACCTTAAAGCATTTCGTTTTTGGGATAAATTTGAAAAAGGAACTAATTGTAAAGCGTGGTTGTTTAGAATCATGAAAAATACGTATATCAATACGTATAGAAAAGAAACTAAAGAACCTGATAAAGTTGATTATGAAGACATTGAAAATTTTTACGAGAATATCAAACCTTCATCCACAGATAGCGCACATCTGGAAAAAGATATTTATGATAATCTTCTCGACGATGAATTATCCGGAGCTATCTCCTCTTTACCTGAAGATTTCCGCACGGTAGTGATTCTTTGTGATATTGAAGGTTATACTTACGATGAAATTGCAGAATTTATTGATTGCCCTGTTGGAACTGTAAGATCCAGATTGCACAGAGCAAGAAAAATGTTATTTACAAAACTACACAAATATGCCGCTGATAAAGGTTATGTTACAAAAGATGAAAATGAAAGTGATGAATAATGAATAAAGAGATGATTACAGCATTAGTTGATGGTGAAATCCAGGAAAAATCCTTACAGGAAGAAGTGCTTCAGGCAATTGCATCTGATAAATCACTTGCTGTTGATTACAAAATACAATTATTAGTAAAAAATCTTATACGTGAAAAAGTTAAAGTAAAGCCCACTCCGGATTATATCAGAGAAAAAATTCTCGGATCAATAGCTTCACAGCTAAATATTAAAGAAAGCAGAAAATCATTTTTTACTGAATTATTTGAAAAGCCAGCTTTTACTTTCGCTACTGCAGTTGTTGTTATTCTTGCCATTGTTCTGATATTATTTAACAGACCGGGAAATGTTGAAACAAAAAACTTTGCCATAGAGCAAAGTGGAAGTGATAACATGTTTGTTCAGGCAAAAAATAATTTCCAAAGTATTGTTGAGGGTAAGCTTGCACCGCAATTAGTTTCTTCAAATCCTGATGAGATAAAAAATTTCTTTGCCGCTCAAGGAGTAAAATATCAAACTTACATCCCAAATATTTCAGATTGGAAATTGGTTGGTGCTGTTGTTTCTGAAGATAAAGGCGAAAAATTTGCTCACCATGTATATGTTGATAAAAATAATAATTTGATTTATCTATTTCAGGTCGATGAATCTTATCTGAATAAAAATAAAATCATTTCACTATCCAATGATTTAGTAAATTATTTGGATCAGGGTCATTGTTACACTACGGTTAGTGATGGAAAAGTTACTTTATTGACTAAAGAAAATAATAATATATTTGCTGTTGTATCCAATGCAGATTTGTCTGAAATCGAAAATAATTTTTGTAATATAAATTAGCAGGGTTATCATGTTTAAGATAAAAAACATTCTGCTTCCCACTGATTTTAGTAAAATTTCTTTAACTGCAGCCGAATATGCAGTAGAGCTGGCAACAGAATATAAAGCTAAATTACATTTATTGAATGTTCTCGAAAAAACACCTCCTATTTTAGCCATTCGTTCATTAGATCTTTCTCGTGAAAAGATAATAGAATCAATTGATGCTGATGCGCAATCACAATTAGATCATTGTGTTAAAAATATTAGAAAATTAGGCGATATCGAAATTGTACCTATAATTCGAAAAGGTATCGATTATGAGGAAATTATTAAATATTCTAAAGAAAAAAAGATAGATATTATTGTTATTGCAACCCATGGAAGAACAGGAATTTTACATACTTTATTGGGCAGTGTGGCAGAAAAAGTGATCAGATATTCAAAAATTCCGGTTTTAGTAACTACTCCCCATTCCAAATCT
>DAIRCT010000136.1:0-4236 GCA_036796535.1 Ignavibacteriaceae bacterium | reverse complement strand
TGGAGCATTCGGCTGTTAACCGAAGGGTTGCAGGTTCGAGTCCTGCTCGCGGAGCCAAAACCCCAGTAAAAACTCTGGGGTTTTTTAATTATGTACACAGTATATACACTCTATTCAGAACAATTTAATAAGATTTATATTGGTCAAACAGAAAACATTGAAAGAAGGATGTTTGAAAGTGGCAGATTGAATCCATTCTCTAATAGACTGCTTGGGAATCAATAAATTCCAGACAAATTTTTAGGTTATTCTCAAAACATCATTCAGTAAATAAATTTATACCTTCCATTAACTATTATCCATATAACCAGAAACATACTCTGCACGTTTGATTTTATTGGTTGGTGTTTTTATAAACGGGGAGGTCTGCTCAATCACTTTTGAAATTTTAGAAAATCCGGGGAGTTTAGCATTTACTTCTTTTCTTACATTTTCCAGAATATCTTTAATATCTGAGGCAATAATATTTTCATCTTTCATATTCCTCAATGTTTCTATGTAAGCATAATTGGGATAGATGCGCGCAACCAACTGATTTCCTGATTGATATACTAATGTTTCTTCAACAAAAATTGACTCTTCCAATTTCATTTCAATTACTTCGGGATAAATATTTTCTCCGGAAGGACCGATTATTACATTCTTAGAACGACCCGTTATGAAAATAAAACCATCTTTGTCCAGATATCCTTTATCTCCGGTTATGAACCAACCATCATCAGTAAAACTTTTTTTTGTCAGTTCATCATTCTTATAATAACCTTTCATCACATTAGGACCTTTGACTAAAATTTCACCAATACCCGTTTGTGGATCAGGATTAAAAATTTTTATTTCAACATCAGAGATTGCATGTCCTGGTGAACCAATTTTTTGTTCCTGCATTGATGAGAAAGTTACTAACGGGGAACATTCACTTAATCCATATCCACAGCAGTAAGGAATGCCGGCTTGCTTCATAAAGATTTCAACTTCGCGTGAAAAGTTTGCACCGCCAATAATAACACATTCTAACCTTCCGCCAAGCAGTTTATATATTTTTTTGCCGATTATTTTATAAAGAAGTTTTTTAGTTAATTCAGTTTTTGAAAGCAAATGAAGAGCTTTATTTTTGGCTATAAGCGGCATTACTTGCTTATGATAAATTTTTTCAAAAACCAAAGGTACTGCACCTAAAATTGTTGGCTTTACTTGTTGTAATGCTTCAATCAGAATTTTGGGCGATGGAGTTTTATTTAAATAATAGATACTTGCCCCGCAGCGGATTATTGAAAGGAATGCCGAGGTTGTACCAAATGCATGTGCTAATGGAAGAATTGAAAGTATAACACTTTTTTCATTTATCACTCCGAGCAAATCCGGACCCTCAAAAAGATTGCTTACTAAATTTTTATGTGTAAGCATTACTGCTTTTGAATGTCCTGTTGTGCCAGAAGTGTACAAAATCTCGGCAACATCATCCTCTTGTATTTTCTCCACATCTTTATTTGAATCAGACTTATCAAAACTATTAATTATTTTTCCTGGCAGATCGAGTATTTGTGTTAATAAATTAGCTTTACTTTTTGAAGTCTCTGAGAGTAAAGAGAAATCGTCCAATTTAACTACAATCTTAAGATCTGATAAAGAACTAAGACTAAGATTTTCATAAAGATTTTCCGAAATAAAAATTCCAACTGCATCCGAGTGTTTAATTATATGATCAATATCTATTTCCGGAAATTCTTCAAGTACAGGAACGGCGACCGCACCCATCGTTGTAATAGCCATAAATGCTATTGCCCAATTAGGGGATGAATTTCCGAGTAAAACAATTTTATCATTTTTCTTTATACCTAATTGTTTCAATTTTGCTCTAAGCGATTCTACACGTGCGCCGAATTCACGGTATGTAAATGGATTTTCTCCAACTAGCGCTAATGCAGGTCGGGTTGGATATTTTTCAATTACCCTATTGAAGAAAGCATCCAATGTATATTGCGTTAGTCCAAACTTCATTTTATAAATCCCGATTTATTATTTCAGCTTTAAATAATTTGACTCCGAAATGGATCCAATATAAATGTAAAATAAAAAATATTTGGCAGTAAAAAATTAAATTATTGTTGTTAAGATAATACTTTGTAAACCATTAAACTTATAGTAATATTTCTCTATAAATGTTTCCTATTGACTTATTGTACAATTGATTTATGAAATATCTTTTTCAGTTTGTAGTTTTTTAAAATTTTATTTTGTACGTTATTAACAGTGAATAAAGCAGTTATGGCATAATTCATTATAATCTATTATTTGATGCGGAGAAAAAAATGAAGAATCAATATTTTTCTCTAATCTCTTTTATCTTAACTATTTTAATAGCTTTCCTTTTTAACTGTCCAATACTAAGTCAAAATCCCAGGCAAAGTGTAATAAATGTAAGTAATATAACTTCGTGGGTTAGTGAAGAAGGTTTTCATGATTGGGTCGTTAGTAAAATGTGGAATGGAGCTTATCCGATAGGAAGCTTAAATGGTGTAATATTTTCAGAAGGAATTTGCTGGGGTGGATTGGTTTATGATGGACATTCTCCGGTAGTTCGAGTAAATGGGAATATTTATCGTACAGGATGTTCTCCAATAACAAGGTTGTTCAGAGTTAGATATGATTATTTTACAGCAGACCTAACAGATGATGCAGCAAGCTTTTTTAATAAAAATAAAAATGATGTGACAGATGAAGATATCAAAGCAATAAAAGACCAATATGAAAAAGATTGGAACGAATGGCCAGCAGATAAAGGCGCACCATATTTTGATGAAGATAAAGATGGCAAATACAATCCTGATGTAGATGTACCCGGTGTACCGGGAGCTTTGCAGACAATATGGATTAATTATAACGATGCATTATCAGCGTCTAACTATGGTTCAATTCCAATAGGATTAGAAGTTCAGGAAACATACTGGGCATATACAAATCAAGATCCAATAGGAAATGTTATATATAAAAAAGTTGATTTAATATATAAAGGAACTTCAGCTTCATCTCCTGATTCAAGAATTGATAGTATGTATATCACTCAATGGTCTGATCCTGATATATTTAGTGCTTATAATGATTTGGCTGGATCTGACACAACCCTTAATCTTGGATATGTTTATAATGATCCCTATGAAACTGTAATTTACCCTCCACCATATCATCAATCGGCAGGATATACATTTCTGCAAGGTGTTACAAAATTTACAGGTAATAATTCTGATAGTGCTGTTTTCAATTTCAAATGGAGAAATGGTTACAAACATATTAACAATAAACCATTGGCTGGTTTTAGCTATTATCAGCCTTGGGATGTTGAAGATATTTATTTCAATGATTATTCCTTGGCTCTACGGGTGTTTAACATAATGCGGGGCTATTTGCCCGTTCCTTTATATCCAAATAGTAAACTTTATCCCTCAACGATTGCTGATTATACTAATAATGGAACTTACCTTGTTACAGGTGATCCGGTTACTGGTACCGGTAAGATTGATGGAATAGTAGATAAGGCCGGAGATAGACGAATTTGGCTAATGTCTGGTCCTTTTAGTTTAAATCTCGGTGATACTGTAGAAGTAGCAATTGCATTAGTTGGTGGTATAGGTGAAGATGATTTAACGAGTATAACCCAATTAAAAAATAATACATACGCAGCAAATTTATTCTACAATTATTTTATTGAGGATATGACGGCAGGAACAGTTGATGTTCCTCCACCGGATCGTCCAAAGTCAAATTTCTTACCGGATAGTTATGTTTTGTATCAGAACTATCCAAATCCATTTAACTCAATAACAAGAATTAAATATGATTTACCGGAAGATGCATTTGTAAATCTAACTGTGTATGATGTGCTGGGAAATAAAGTAAAAGTTCTGGTAAATGAAAATCAGCCAGCAGGAAAATATAACGTTCCTTTTGATGCCGGAGATTTATCAAGTGGAGTTTACTTTTATAGAATTATGTTTAATAATTTATCTAATAAACAGGTGTTTGATAAACTTAATAAAACAATGAAGTTGGTTCTAATCAAATAAAAAATAAACTGGGAAAAGAGAAATGGGTCAGAGTTACAAAGACATACAAATTCTAAAAATACTGGGTTTATTATTTGTGGTAATTATTACTCAAATAAATGCCCAGGATAATCCCAAACAAAGCTTAATAAACGTAAGCAAAATTACTTCCTGGGTAACAGACGAAGGTTTTCAC
>DAIRCT010000135.1:0-4266 GCA_036796535.1 Ignavibacteriaceae bacterium | reverse complement strand
AGAATAATTCGCCGCGGCGATCTGCGTTACGAAAAACTATTTACGTTTTTTGTTTTTTCTTTGTTGCTGCGGGAAATAAAATGTTATTTAAAATTAATCTGTATCCCGGAGAATTTTTATGCAAACTTAAATCGGTTGGCGGATCACCGACAGCGTGCTGGTAATCTTCCGGATCGTGACCACCATAAAATGTAAATGTTCCTCTTCCAAAATTACCGTGAATATATTTAACCTGATCTGTACCCTGTCTTTCAGCTAAAACTATTACCGAGTTCTTTATCAGACTTTTATGAAACATTGTTGTTTGTCCCATAAATCCTTTAATCACATTTGCATGATCCTGGGTAAGCATTGTTGGTACAGGATCATATTTGGCGGAAAATTCAAATAATGTAAAATAATCATTTTGTTCCAGTCCAACTTCAAAGGGCTGTACATCAATATCGCTATATTCATAATTATAAGGATTCATATCAATTTTAAAATTCTGAAATGCGAAGGTTTTAGAAAAATCAAGTTTACTCTGGGCATCCGGATCTGCAGCATCACCATCAAAAACCGGGGCGCATATATCCACATTTTCTGCTGATAATGCAATATCATAGGAATCAGTGGCACTGCACATTGCAAATAAAAATCCACCCTGTCCGACAAAATTTTTAATTGTAAGCGCCACAGCTTTCATCATTTCAGAAACTTTTTTAAATCCATTTTTCTTAGCATCATTTTCATAATTCATTTGCTGATCAATGTACCACTGTGCATTACTAAAGCTTGCATAAAACTTCCCATACTGTCCCGTAAAATCCTCGTGATGAAGATGAAGCCAATCATACTTTGAAAGATCGCCTCGCAGAATTTCATCATTCCATATTTTATCATATTTAACATCTGCATATTCAAGAGCAAGTGTAACCGCATCATCCCAGGGCTGAAATCCCGGAGGAACATAAACTGCAATTCGAGGTGCTTTTTCCAATCGCACAACATCCATATTGTTGTCTTCACTTTGCACCTCAGCATAAATTTGTGATGCTTGCGCAAGACTTACTTGTTCAAACAAAACATCTTTTAGCAAACACTGTGATACAACTTTATCTGAATAATCTATCATAAAAGAGCCGCCGCGATAATTAAGCAGCCAATCAGCTTTTAATCCATCAACAAGTGCATTAAAAGTTATTCCGTATGCTTTAAGATGATCTGTTTGCGTAAGATCCATTGGAATTAGGATTTTGTTTTGCGAGAACAACAAAATCGAAAATAAAAAAAAATGAAATAATATTTGAATAGGGGTTTTAATCATCTTGTTTTTTTTGCTTGTCATTGCGAGAAGTCCTCGACGAAGCAATCTGTTGAATAATTAATAATTTTTTTAACTACTGCTACCTTTATATTCGTATAGATTGCTTCACTCGAAGACTCGTTCGCAATGACATTCAAGGAATAGCTATGCTGATTTCACATCACTTTTTAGAAATATAGGTTCGGAGTTTTTCTCAACCACATCTTTGGTAATCACACATTTATCAAAATCTTTTTTGTTTGGAAGTTCATACATAATATCAAGCATAAAATCTTCGACGATACTGCGCAAGGCACGAGCACCGGTTTTTCTATCCATCGCCCTTTTTACTATTTCATTCAGTGCAAATGGATCAAACTCAAGTTCAATTCCTTCCATCAAAAATAATTTTTTATACTGTTTTAGAATGGCGTTTTTGGGTTCGGTTAAAATGTTACGCATCGCTTCTTCAGTAAGTTGATGTAATGGAGCTGCAACAGGAAGTCTTCCGACTAGTTCGGGAATTAATCCAAATCTTAAAAGATCTTCTGGTTGGATATGCGAAACTAAATCATCGTCTTTTGTTTTTTCTTTCAGATCGGATGAAAATCCCATACGATTTTCATTAATTCTTTTTGCAATTATTTTATCAATTCCATCAAAAGCGCCGCCAACAATAAACAGAATATTTTTTGTATTTAAATTTATCAAGCTTTGTTCCGGATGTTTTCTTCCGCCTTTTGGTGGAATGCCTGCAATAGTTCCTTCCAGTATCTTTAATAGCGCTTGCTGTACGCCTTCACCAGAAACATCGCGGGTAATTGATGTGCTTTCACTTTTACGCGCAATCTTATCAATCTCATCAATGTAAACAATTCCTTTTTGTGCACGCTCTAGATTGTAATCCGCAGCTTGCAGTAAATGAACCAAAACTGATTCAACATCATCACCAACATAACCGGCTTCAGTTAATGTAGTAGCATCCGCAATTGCAAAAGGAACATCCAGTGTTCTTGCAAGTGTTTGTGCAAGCAAAGTTTTTCCAACTCCGGTTGGACCAATAAGCAGAATATTGCTCTTTTCAATTTCAACATCATCAAGTTCAAAAAAGTTTGTACGCGAGCCAATTCTTTTGTAGTGATTATAAACTGCGACAGCTAAAACTTTTTTTGCTCTCTCCTGCCCTATCACATATTCATCAAGTGCTTTTTTAATTGTTTGGGGAGTGTGTTGATTCCACTTCCCTGTTTTCTGATTGCTGAACGCAGCAAGATTATTTTTCAAAATGTCAACGCTGCTTCCAATGCAAATATCACAAATGTAAACATCGGGTCCTGCAATCATGCTGCCAACTTCACTTCCATCTCTTCCGCAGAAGGAGCATTTTACAATTTTTTGTCCTGGTTTTTTTGACATCAAAAATCCTAACTTATTTTTTTCTTTAGATCAATAATATTTTGTCTTGCTTCATCCAGATATAAAGATTTAGGAAACCTGGCAAGCAAATTTTCGTAAGTCTCTACAGCTTTTATAGTATCCTTAAATCCATACTGATAAATCTGGCCCTGCAAATATAGGGCTTTATCTGAATAAATGTTTTTCTCCGCTTCATCCACAATTAGCTGAAGATTTGCGATTGCGTTAGAGTAATCATCGGCTGCAATCAACATTTCAGCAGTTCTTAACTTTGCAATTGAATGAAAAACAAATGCCTGTGGATTTTGCGAAAGCTGTAGATATAAATCCCGGGCATCGTTAAATCTGTATTGTTCTGTAAAAAATTCCGCCTTGCAATAAAGCGAAAGATTAGACGAATCATTTTTTGCAGTGTTCAATAAAACAGATAATTCTATAGCATCGTTGGCAATATTGTCCTTTAGATTGCCCATTATTGTTAAAAGAGTTTTGCGGGCTGATTCGAAATCGTTTTTAAAGGATAATATTCTTGCAAGCTGATAACTTGCAAAACTTTTATCTTCCGGATTGGTGCGGGTAAGTTTATTTACCGAATTAAAATATGACTCTGCCTCATCTAACTTTGCCTGCCGTAATGAGATATTTCCAAGCTCAATAAAAGCAAGCGATGCGAATTTTGATGTGGGATAATTATCCGTAATTATTTTCAGATAGGTTTGCGCACCAGAAATTTCATCGCGTAAATGAAATAATAAAATCCCAATTCTTAAATTTGACTCAACAGCAACTTCCGAATGTTGATAAGCTTTAATTAATTCTTCATAAGCTTTTATTACCGGCTCGATTTCTTTTTGTTCAATCTTTGCAGGAATATAAAATGGTTTCCATTCGGGGTTTTGCAAATTATATTTATCCACCAAAATAGCTTCGAGAGTTTTGGCATATCCCAATTTGGTTTGCTGTATCTGGGGCTGATCGGGATAATTATCAATTATATATTTAAATACTTTTGACGCGGTAGAATATTCGCCATCACGAAAAACGAATTCTCCAAATGAATAAAGCTCGGCTCCGTTTGAGCTTTGTTTTGTATCAATCTCTTTGTAAAGATTGAAGGCCTCTTCGTAATTTCTTTTCTCAACAAATAATCTTGCCAGCAGATAGGCAAAACTTATATTGTTTGATTTATATTTTTTAACAACCTCAATTGTTTCGTCTAAAGCATTTGGTTTAGTTGAGTAAGAAAGAATTTTACTTTCTATCTGTTGATATTGGGATGGACTTGCTTTTATTAAATCACAATACTCTTCTGCGGCTTCGCGATAGCGCATTGTAATATTATAAAGCTCCCCGAGTTGATAAGAATACAGAAATGGATCTTTAGAAATTTCTTTCCCACGATTCAAATATTCAACTGCCTTTTCGAAATCTCTTTTTTCAATTGCATAATTAGCAATTATACGGTAAACCATTTCGTTATTTTTAAATTTTGCAATTGCATCATCCCACGTCACATAAGCTTTTGTAAGATCACCGGCAGTGTAATAAGTTGAGCCAAGCAATCC
>DAIRCT010000134.1:0-4302 GCA_036796535.1 Ignavibacteriaceae bacterium | reverse complement strand
TCCCTTTAGCTCATTCAAATTACAAGCTGGTGAATTTGTTTCATCTAAAAAAATGCTGCTGCTAAAATAAATTTTACAATCCACAAACCCAGTTCCTCAAAGGAACTGGGTTTGTTATCGAACCATTTAACACATTTTATAATCATTCATAATTCCATTCTTTAGGATGGGCTTTTTTTTGTGTATTTTTGCAGTGTAAACAAATTAAATCGTGGTATAAAATGAGCAAACTAAATCAGGATCAAATCAAATCTAACCTTTCAAAACTTACCGGCTGGAGTTTTGAGAATAACGCAATTCAAAAACAATTTCAGTTTAAAGATTTTATTGAAGCATTATCTTTTGTAAACGCAGTTGGAATGGAATCTGAAAAAATGGATCATCATCCGGATATCTTAATGTTTGAATGGAATAAAGTTAAAATTACAATCTCAACACACAGCGCTGGCGGAGTGACAGAAAACGATTTTAAATTAGCACAAAAAATTGAGGATAGAGTAAAATGAAAACCCGGCTCGATGAACTATTTGATAAATATGATGAAAATCCTTTGGATGCGGAAATTATTTTCAGCATCGTAAAAGAGTATTTAAAAAATAATGAAGATGAAGAAGCTGAAGTTTATCTTAAAGATTTGATTAAGAAAAATCCAAAGTATGTGCAAGCTTATATTACATACGGCAACCTTAAAGAAAATCTAAACGAGATTGAGGATGCAAGATATTTTTATCAGCAAGGATTAAAAGTTGCTAAAGAATTAAGGGATACAAAAGCAATAACTATTCTAGAGGATTATCTTGATGAACTCGAATAATGTTGATGTCTTAAAAATTTTCAAAAGCACTGAAGCTTTGCTTGAAGGTCACTTCCTTTTAACTTCAGGTAGACACAGCAATCAGTATTTTCAGTGTGCAAAGGTTTTGCAATATCCGGATTATACTGCTGAGATTTGTTCCATCATCGCAGAACATTTTAAAGATTTTGAAATCGATACTGTTATTGCTCCTGCTATGGGTGGGATGATTGTTGGTTACGAAGTTGCAAGGCAGCTTAATAAGCGATCCATCTTTACCGAAAGAGAAAATAAAGAAATGACTTTGCGTCGTGGTTTTTCATTAAGCAAAGGTGAAAAAGTTTTAGTGTGCGAAGATGTTATCACAACAGGCGGCTCCGTAAAAGAAGTAATCGAAATTGTAAAAAAGTTTGATGCCCAAATTGTGGGAGTTGCAAGTATTGTGGATAGAAGTAACGGCAAAGTTGATTTTGGATTCCCATTGTTCAGTACATTAAAACTTGATGTGGTTTCATATGAACCGGATAATTGTCCAATCTGTAAAGAAGGGAAATTAGAATTAATTAAACCCGGTTCCAGAAAAGTTTTTTAATTAACAATTGAAATTAACTCCTTATGTCACACCGAGCTGTCATCCCGAACGTAGTCGAGAGATGAAGTGTGATTAATATTTAATTATCAGTCTTCGGCAGACTCAGACTGACGATTGTTGAGTATATAATTATGAAAAATATTTTAATAGTAGTTTTACTCTTATCAAATTTCATTTTCCCTCAAATAAAATTTGATGAATATTTTGAAAACAAAACTTTAAGGTTGGATTACTATCATACCGGTAATTCAACGGAAGATTCTTATTCATTCGATGAGCTGATTGAAGAACCATATTGGGGCGGCTCAAAAGTTAATTTGCTGGATCAGTTTGATTATGGTAAATACAAAGTTGTTGTAAAAGATAAAGAATCAGGTAAAGAAATTTATTCACGCACATATTCAACATTATTCAGCGAGTGGCAAACAACAGATGAATCAAAAAGAATAAACAGAACTTTTAGTGAAACTGTTATTATGCCTTTTCCAAAGAAGGAAGTTCTGGTTGAATTTTATTCGCGTGATAGAAAAAATCAGTTGCACAAAAAATTTGAATATACAGTTGATCCCAAAAATTATTTTATAAAAACAGAAAGACATGAAAAATTTGAGAACTTCAAAGTTCATTATAGCGGTGATCCTTCTGTGAAAGTTGATATTGTAATTATTCCGGATGGATACACAAAAGATGAAATGCAAAAGTTTAAAGAGGATTGCGAAAAGTTTTCTAAATTTTTATTTAATACTTCACCTTATGATAAAAATCAGGATAAATTTAATATCTGGGCGATAGAAGCTTCTTCAATAGAATCAGGTACAGATGTTCCTGCTGATCACATTTGGAAAAACACAATAGCTAATTCATCATTCTATACTTTTGATCTTGAAAGATATTTGATGGTAATGGATGATAAAAATTTGCGAAACCTTGCATCCAACGCTCCATACGATCAAATTTTTGTTTTGGTAAATACAAAAAAATATGGCGGCGGAGCAATTTATAATCATTACTCGGTTTGCAGCAGCGATAATGGTTACAGTGATTATGTTTTTACACACGAGTTTGGGCACGGCTTTGCAGGTCTTGCGGATGAATATTATACATCGGATGTTGCTTACGAAGATTTTTATCCTCTTGATGTCGAACCACTCGAACCAAACATCACAACGCTTGTTAATTTTGATTCGAAATGGAAAGATATGATTGATGAGGACACTCCAATACCAACTCCGGATACGAAAGAATATCGTGATAAAGTTGGAGTATATGAAGGCGGCGGTTATATGGCAAAAGGCGTTTACAGACCAATGCAGGATTGCTCAATGAAATCAATATCGGTAAATAATTTTTGTCCGGTTTGTAAACGAGCAATAAAAAAAATGATAGATTTTTACTCAGAATAAAATTGTAAGGAAAATTTTGGACCAAAGAAAATTACATAAAACGATTGAAACAATTGCTTCACAAAAGTTTGCTACCGAAGAAGAAATGTTGATAACTGTTCTGAATGAAATCGTTAGTGATAAAACGATGGATATTACCGGCGGAAGAGTGTGGAAATTAAAACCAGAAGTTGCCGGTTACAGATTATTATATCAGACGGGAAAAGTTGATAAGATTGCTCAGGATTTTATTATTAAGTTAAATGATTATCCCGTGTTTGAAAAATTATCTGCTGCAAGAACAATTTTAGGGCACGAAACAAATGAAGAATTAAGAAAAAAAGGAATCTTTAAATACTCTGCTTCCGGTGTTGGATATAAGATTAAAATAAAAGATAGACCTTACTATGAATATGTACTTGCCTTAAACAGCAGCCATATTGATGAAGAACTTCGTTTAAAATTAAATATAATTGCAACAGCTCTTACTTCACAGATAAAACAAAGGCGTTTATCACTTAGCGCAAGTAATTTAAAAGCTGATATTGACAAAGCAAGAGAACTTCAAAAAAGTATATTACCCGAGCACGAATATAAATTTCATCACTTTGATATTTATGGCATCACCGTTCCGGCAGATATTGTTGGCGGTGATTTTTTTGATTACCTGGAAATTGGCGATGATAGAGAAAGAATTGGTGTTGCCTTAGGTGATGCTGCAAGTAAAGGTGTAGCCGCAGCAGCGGAGGCAATGTACATTTCGGGCGCATTGCGTATGGCAAGCAACTTCGAAATAAAGATTTCTCCTTTAATGAAAAGAATGAATCGACTTGTAAATAAAATATTTGAAGACGATAAATTTTCATCATTATTTTACGGAGAACTTTCAACAGATCGTAACGGATTATTTCTTTATGCAAATGCAGGTCATAATCCTCCCATATTTTATAGAGCATTAAATAATAAAGTTGAAATGCTACAGCCAACAGGTCCGGTTCTTGGTCCATCGCCGGAAGCAAGTTATTTTATTGAAAGTATTAATATTCGATTAAATGATATTCTTGTAATCTATTCTGATGGAGTTGTTGAATCATCAAACAATAAAGAAGTTTTCTATGAGGAACATCGGCTTGTAAATCTTATAAAAAAAGTTAAAGACAAAACCCCCAAAGAAATTGTTTACGCAATTCTGGATGATGTAATCAAATTTTCAAAAGGCGGTGTTTATCAGGATGATAAAACACTTGTAGTTATTAAGCGTACATCTTAAAATTCTTTCACAATAAAATTGAGGATTTACAAATGTTAAAATCTATCAATCCCGCTAATAATAAATCCATAAAAACTTATGATGAAATGACTATTAACCAAATAGAGAAAATCATTTCATCTGCCCAAAAGGAATATGAAATTTGGAAGACGACCACTTTTGAAACCAGAGCTAAACTAATGTTTAACGCAGCAAGTGTGTTGAGAAAAAATGTTAAAGAATATTCTGAACTTATGACTGAAGAAATGGGAAAACCAATTGCACA
>DAIRCT010000133.1:1232-4307 GCA_036796535.1 Ignavibacteriaceae bacterium | reverse complement strand
AAAATTAAAGATTGCAAAAATATCAAAGAAAAAAATATTGTCTTTTTCATAACTTTTCTTTCTATTTCCACGGAACAACAAATAAAAATTATTGAGTTACTACCTTTAATGACATTTCACAATAAACTATGATTATATCACAGAATTACTTTATCAACAACATTTTACGGCTTAATTTATTTTCATCAGTGATAATTGAATAAATATAAACTCCGCTTGGTAAATTATAAGCATTCCCACCATTAGCGGATCCTCCTGTGGCCGAAAAATCTATCTTATAATTGCCTGCTGATTGATAACCAAAATTTTTCTCAAAAACTTTTTCACCAAGAATATTTATAACATTAAATCTGATTTCAGATCCTTTAAGAATTTTATATTCTATTGTAGTATTTGGATTAAATGGATTGGGATAATTTTGATACAACACAAAATCTTTTGCAAAAGATTCGTTTTCAACAGAACCGTATTGAAGATATTGTTTTGTCCCAAACAGATGGATTCTTCCATTGGAGCTATCTTCCCAAATTGTAAAGACTACAATTCCTCGATAATATTCGTCACCCAAAGGTCCTATCGCCAGATTTGGATTTGGAATTGCGACCTGAACAAGACTATCTCTATCCCAAAATCCTAAATCTGAAACATCAATTCTTACTTTTGATACACCATTTTGTTCTACCACATAAGTATGAGGATAATACAGTCCAAATTCTATTGGAGGGTTTTCGTTACGTTTTGTAACAATTAAAAAAGTGTAAATATCGAGATGACTAAGGTTGCCTGCTGGATTTGTTTGCACCAATTCGCTTGAAACATTTGGGTTAACTGGATTTTGAATTACAAAAAATCTTCTTTCCGCAAGTAGAGTATCTGAATAAAATATCCCCCATTGATAATAATTTATTGTTTGTAATGTTAAATCCTTACAGTCACAAGAATCTTTAAGAATAATTTTATCTTGCCAAGTATTAGAGTTATATGGTTTAAACTTACGCACAATCTTTTTGTAGCCAAGACTGTCTTCAATTGCGAAAACATAATAACCTGAACTTGAATTCCATATATCGGTTACATATCCAACAAAATCAGAATAGGTAATATCCGGATTATCTTGGAAGAGTATATTTTCTAATATTTTATCTCCTTCATAAGATAGACAGACGATATCATCACTACGCTTGAAAAGAATTCTGGTTGAGTCTGGTGGATAAAGATTCATAGTTTCAAAAAACTTCGGTGATATTTCATCGCTAAGTGAATTAGTAAGAAATCTTGGAGACTTCCATACACCATTACTATCCGGTAAAAGCACAATATCCCAATTACCATTTTTATTAGTTTGATATAACAATCCTAAATTAGGTTTGAACACAGGATTGATATTTAGATAATTGCCGGATGTAAGAGCGACAGTATCTTCAAATTTTTTAGTATCTGAATTATATTTGATTGAATAGATATTTGAATATCCATTTTTGTGAAGTTCAAAAAATAGCTCACGATATTCACCAAAACTATTTTCGTAGATAAACGGATTCCTTGCATCGAAATCACCGTTAGTGATTTGCTCGATGAAATTAGTTTGAGGCAGGATAATCATCTGCAGGATGAATAAGCAAAGTATAATTTTGGGTTTCATAACTTTACCTCACAAAATTGTCTGATTAAACTTAAGTGAATCAAGATGAAATCTCAAGGGAATGAAATACTATATTTTTGTAAATTTAAGCAGCAAATCCAATCAGGTTTTGGATTTGTTATAATTTAATTTTGAAAAGAATTTAAATGCACTAATTCTAATATGGTAACCTTATACATCACATATATTTTATTATTTGGTTTTCTTCTTTTAGCCATCTACATCTATAACGGCTTCAAGTTTGAACTTAGAAAAATGCCGATTTACAAAACCAGTCCAAAATTATCTGTAATAATTGCTCTAAGAAATGAAGAAAAAAATATTGATCAATTAATAAACTCATTATCCCAATTAAATTATCCTGAAGAAAATTTTGAAGTTATTTTGGTTGATGATAATTCTAACGATAAAACTTTTTCGCTGATTGAATCTCGAATTGCTGGCAAAAAGAATTATACATTAATTAAGGCAGATCAAAAGGAATTTGAGGGAAAGAAAGGTGCATTGTCTGTTGGCATTACTAATGCAAAAAATAATTTCATCGTGATTACGGATGCAGATTGTAAACCGGAACTCAATTGGTTAAAAGCTATGGCAAGTAAACTTGATGCAGGATTTGATTTTGTTTTTGGTGTCGCACCGATTGAATCAGGTGAAACTTTAGTAAAAAAATTATCGGCTTTTGAAAATTTAAGAAACACATATTTAACTATTGCCGCCGTTGGGCTAAATATCCCATACTCTGCTGCTGCAAGAAGTTTTGCTTTCAGAAAAAAATCTTATGAAAGAATCGGCGGTTATTCAAAGACAATAGAAACACTTTCCGGTGATGATGATTTGCTTTTACGGGAAGCAGTTAAAAACAAAATGCTAATCGGAACTTTGATTGATCCTGAAGCTTTTGTTTATTCCCCGGCACCAAAAAGTTTTGATGAATATTTTATGCAAAAGCACAGGCATTTACAAACTTCATTTCATTATCTGTTAAATCAAAAATTATTTTTAGGATTCTGGCATTTGATAAATTTGTTCTCGTTAATTTCAGTTTTGTTCATTTTCATCTCGCCGGTTTTAGCTCTACCGTTTGCAGCTAAGATTGTTTACGATTTATTTATAATAATTAAGCATCAACAAGAGCTTGGACATAAGTTCAAATTTTACGAAATAATTTACCTGCAAATTCTTTTTGAAATTTTTCTGGTAATAAATTTCTTTAAATCGCTTAGCGGAAAAACTGAGTGGAAATGAAAATTGATCCACCTGCCTGGCTTGATGAATCTCACCCGAACTATTTAAGATGGAAACGCTCGCGTGATCTTTCAATTGAGCGTGGAAAATTTGTTCAGTCGGTAGTTAATCAAAAAAATAATGTGTACGGTTTAACAGTTTTAGATTTAGGATCAGGCGAGGGCGGCACCGCAAAAGTTTTTTCA
>DAIRCT010000133.1:0-1132 GCA_036796535.1 Ignavibacteriaceae bacterium | reverse complement strand
TCGAAATGACAAACAAGAATTTTCCACACTTTATAGAACGAATAAATAGCAATGCACTTCAACTTCCATTTGCAAACAACTCTTTTGATTTAATAATAATTCAGGATGTAATTGAACATCTTACGGATGTAAATGATTTTTACACAGAGGTTAGAAGAGTATTAAAGAGTAATGGAACAATTTATTTAAGCACACCAAATAAATTTTCTATTTTAAATTTTATTGCTGATCCACATTTTGGAGTACCGGTTGTTTCTGTTCTAAGTCGTCAATCAATTAAAAAATACTTTCTAAAATATTTTCGTAAAGATGATTACAACCGGGATGATATTGCTCAGTTGTTATCTTTGAAAGAATTGATAAAATTGTTTCAAAAAGATTTTGAAATTTCTCTGAATACAAAATTCTCTGTCAAGGAATTATTTAATGGCAATAAAGGAATTGTCTGGAGTAATTTTCATCTTAAACTTATTTCGTATTGTAAATTGATAAAACTCGATCGGGCATTAATACAAATTGCCAATGATAACATCGGAGTAATTAATAACTATTTTACTCCAACATTTTATATAATTCTAAAAAAAATTAAGCCACTAATTACACGAATTAACACTAAATAATAATTCGTGAAAAATTAGTGCTAATTCGTGGCTATAAAATTAAATTTGAACTGAAACATTTAAAGAATATTTTTCCAATCAGAATTATGGATTACAAAACACTTTCACATAAAGCAGTCGAAGCAAAAGCAAATGCGCTTCCTCCCTACTCTCACTTTCATGTAGGTGCCGCACTTCTTACCGAAGACGATAAAGTTTATTCCGGCTGTAATGTTGAAAACAGTTCTTACAGCTTAACCATTTGTGCGGAACGAACTGCAATATTCAAAGCTATTTCTGAAGGCGAAAGGAAATTTAAAGCAATTGCAATTGCAAGTGACTCTCCGGATTACATAACTCCTTGCGGCGCATGCAGACAAATTATTTATGATCATTGCGGTGAGATTGATATAATCTGCACTAATGCAAACGGGGATTACAAAGTATTTAAAACATCACAATTGCTTCCCTATGCTTTTGGGGATGAGGATTTAAAAAAATAATATGGAACCAACTCCACACGCAGTACCAAA
>DAIRCT010000132.1:0-4371 GCA_036796535.1 Ignavibacteriaceae bacterium | reverse complement strand
CATATTTTTCTTCGCGTGTGTTTAAGTTGATGTTGTATGCAATTAAAAATTCTCTTACACCAATTACTGTTGCTCCAGCTTTTGGATTAAATTTTGTTGGACCGAAATCAGGTTTCCATTCGGGTTTCTTTAATTTTTCTTCGAGTGCTTCATACTCACCTTGTCTTATCTTTGCAAGATTTTCTCTTTCCGGCTTTGTTGCAGATTTTTCATAAAGATAAACGGGAATTCCGAGTTCATCGCCAACTCGTTTTGCAACTTCTTTAGAAAGCTCAATACATTCTTCGGTTGTTATTCCGCTTACAGGAACAAAAGGGCAAACATCGGTTGCGCCCATTCTTGGATGTGAACCTTTGTGTTTACTCATATCAATCAGCTCCGCAGCTTTTTTTATTGAATTGAACGCCGCTTCTTTAACTCCCTTTGCATTACCAATAAAAGTTACAACAGTACGATTCATATCGTAACCAGGATCAACATCAAGAAGTTTTACACCTTCTACTTTTTCAATTTCATCTGTTATCTGTTTAATTATTTCGGGACGCTGTCCTTCAGAAAAGTTTGGTACACATTCTATAAGTTGTTCGTTCATTTGTTCCTCGTTTTATTTCTACTATGTCATTGCGATCCCGACTTGTCGGGAGAAGCAATCTCAAGCACTTTGTTAGATTGACTCGCTCTCAGAGCGTCGCTCGCAATGACTATTAAAAGCTATTACAAAATTAAAACAATTGGATTGAATTAACATTCTCTTGATTAAATAATTTATATCTTTAGGCAATAAAAATAATGGCACTATATGAAAAGGTCAGCATATCGTCTTGAAAGAGTTGGTTCGTTAAAAAATCTTCAACTCATCTCAGAAAATCTTGTAAATCCTAATGATGATGAAGTAACAATAGAAATTAAAGCTATTGGTTTAAACTTTGCGGATGTTTTTTGTATTCAAGGTTTATACTCAGCTGCACCAAAAGAAAATTTAATTCCCGGACTTGAGTTTTCAGGAGTCGTAATTGACAAGGGCAAAGATGTAAGTGAATTTAATCTTGGTGATAAAGTAATAGGGATTACACGTTTCGGTGCTTTTACAACTCACATTAATCTTAACAAAAAATATTTAATAAAACTTCCTGTTGATTGGTCATTTGATGAAGGCGCCGGATTTGTTGTGCAGGCATTAACTGCATATTATGCAATCAAAGAACTTGGTAATTTAAAACAAAGGCAAACTGTTTTAATTCATAGTGTGGCAGGCGGAGTAGGAATTTATCTTAACAGAATTGCTAAAAAATACAATTGCGTTACGATTGGAACTGTGGGCAGTAAAAATAAAATAACTCACATTAAAGATGAACAGATAGATCATCTGCTGGTTAGAGATGATAAATTTCTATCCGGGTTAAAAGAAATTTTAGGCGATAGAAAACTTGATTTAATATTGGAATCATTAACAGGAAAATATTTTAAACCGACTTTTGAAATGCTTGCCCCGCAAGGCAGAGCAGTTGTGTATGGCGCTTCTAATTTTGCAACTCATACTTCTTCTCCAAATTATTTTCAACTTGCATACAGATATTTTACTCGCCCCAAAGTAGATATTTTAAAATTGATAGAGCAAAACCGATCCGTAATGGGTTTTAATCTTATCTATCTATACGATAAAGCTGATTATCTGAAAGTATTATTAGATGAAATTATAGAATTGAATCTGGCAAAACCGCTAATTGGTGCAACTTATAAATTTGATGAGATGCATACTGCAATAAAATATTTTCAAGCAGGTAAATCATTTGGGAAAGTTGTAGTAAAAGTCTAATAATTATAGTGTTCTGATTCTGCTCATACTTCCGTAAATTAGCACCTCAAATTTTAACCACTTGGAGAACGATGAAGAAAATAAGAAATATTGCAATAATTGCGCACGTTGATCACGGTAAGACTACCCTTGTTGACCAAATATTAAAACAATGTGCTGTATTCAGAAAAAATCAGGTTGTTCGCGAAAGGTTTCTTGACTCTAATGACCTTGAGCGCGAGCGTGGAATAACTATTCTTGCAAAAAATATCAGCATTCCTTATAAAGATTTTAAAATAAATGTTATTGATACGCCGGGTCACGCCGATTTTGGCGGTGAAGTTGAACGTGTATTAAAAATGGCCGATGGAGTTTTGCTTTTAGTTGATTCTTTTGAAGGACCGATGCCGCAAACAAGATTTGTTTTGGAAAAAGCACTTGCACTTCACTTAAAACCAATCGTTGTAATTAATAAAATTGATCGCCCGGATAATCGTCCTGTGGAAGTATTAGATGAAATTTATGATTTGTTTATTGATCTTGATGCTTCCGAAGATCAACTTGATTTTCCGGTTATTTATGCCAGCGGCAGAGACGGATGGGCAATAAAAGATATAAAAGACGAACGCAAAGATTTAACGCCATTGCTCGATTCTATAATTAATGATCTTCCCGCACCGCCGACAAAAAAAGGGACGGTGCAGCTTCAGATAATGACTTTAGATTACAATGATTATGTTGGTAGAATTGGTATTGGCAGAGTGTTTAGAGGTAAGTTAAAAAAATCTGAAAAACTGTCAATCATTAAACGTAACGGAACTATTCATGAAGCTACATTAAAACAACTTTTTGTTTTTGAAGGGTTAGTTAGGGTTGAAGTTGAGGAAGTTTCCTGCGGTGATATTTGTGCAATCGTTGGGATTGAGGATGTGGATATAGGCGATACAATTGCAGCCGCTGAAAATCCTGAACCGCTTCCAATTATCTCAATTGATGAACCAACAATTAGCATGACTTTTACTGTAAACAATTCTCCTTTCTTTGGAAGAGAAGGCAAGTTCGTTACCTCGCGTCAATTGCGTGATAGACTATTTAAAGAGCTTGAACACAATGTTGCACTCCGTGTTCAGGAGACCAGTTCACCGGATACTTATCGTGTTTCCGGAAGAGGAATTTTACATTTATCAATCCTTATCGAAAATATGAGACGTGAAGGTTACGAACTGCAGATCCGTGAACCAAAAGTAATTTACAAAACTATCGATGGCAAAAAAGCCGAGCCGATTGAAGTACTCGTAGTTGATGTCCCTTCCGAATTTTCAGGTAAGGTAATTGAGTTAGTAGGGCAACGCCGGGGTGAATTGATGAAAATGGAAAACAAAGGAAGTATGAATAAAATTGAATTTCATATTCCCTCCCGCGGAATTATGGGTCTGCGTACAAAGGTATTAACAGCCACACAAGGCGAAGCTGTTATGCATCATAGATTTTATCAGTATGAATTTTTTAAAGGATCAATAGGCACAACAAAAAATGGTGTTATAATATCTATGGAAGAAGGTGCCGCCACTGCTTATGCTATTGATGGTTTACAGGACAGAGGTAAATTTTTTATTGAGCCCGGTGAGATTGTTTATAAAGGACAAATTATCGGCGAACATACTAAAGAAAATGATATTGAAGTAAATGTTCAGCGTGGAAAAAAATTATCTAACATGCGTGCTTCTGGATCCGATAAAGCAGTTAAGATAACCCCTGCTATTAAATTTTCTTTGGAAGAAGCATTAGAATATATTGAAGATGATGAGATGGTGGAAGTTACCCCTAAATCGATAAGATTAAGAAAACTTTATTTGGATACTCTGGAAAGAAAAAGATTTAATCTTGGTAAGTTGGCTCAACAACAAATTTAGATTTCAAATATTTCTTCAGGTTGATAAATTTTAAAAAATTCTACCTGACTTTCATTAGCAGATTTGATCATTGCCGCTGCAACTATTTCCGCATCGATTGGGCGGTACTTTTTTAGAGCCGGGATAAATTTTGTAACTATTCCGGCTATTTTTATTCCAAACGATTCAGCCATTCTCTTTTCACTTCTTTCTCCTGCCAGAATGGATGGTCTAAAAATTCTAATCATTTCAAAATTTAGTTGTTCAACTTTTTCATCCAGAGTTCCTTTCATCCTCAAATAGAAATTACTTGATTTACTATTTGCACCAGCAGAAGAAACAAGTAAATATTTTTGAACTCCGTTTTGGGAAGCAACTTCTGCAGTTTCGTATTGATATGTAAAATCTATTTTGTATTGGTTTTCTTTGCTGCCTGCTTTTTTAATTGTTGTTCCTAATGCCGAATAAAGTTCATCGCCGGTTAATTTTTCTTTCCAGGTTTCAATTTCATCAAAGTTAACTATGTGTTCTTCTAGTTTTGGATGCTCATAATTAAGAGACCTTCTGACAAACACTTTTACCTTATGATATCGTGCATCATCCAGAAGTTTTTTTGTGATATGATTTCCAACTAATCCCGTTGCACCAATTACAATTGCAGTTTTCATAGTTTATATTTAAGAA
>DAIRCT010000131.1:0-4530 GCA_036796535.1 Ignavibacteriaceae bacterium | reverse complement strand
TTGATTTTGATGATTTTCTTAAGCAAATTAAACTCATCAAGAAAATGGGTTCTTTGTCTTCGCTGCTGGGAATGATTCCCGGGCTTAGTGCGCAGATAAAAAACGCACCGGTTGATGATAAAGCTCTTGTTAAAGTTGAAGCAATTATCAACTCGATGACAAAAGAAGAGAGAAGTTCACCAAAAGTTTTAAATGGAAATCGCCGCAAACGAATTGCAAGAGGCAGCGGAACATCAATACAGGATGTTAATCGCTTAATCAAACAGTTTGGCGATATGCAAAAAATGATGAGCAGCTTTAGTAAAAAAGGTGCTATCGGTTCAATGAGAAATTTTAAATTTAATTGATTAATTGAGTTAATATTCGGAGGTTCAAACTTGGCTGTTAAGTTAAGATTAAGAAGAATGGGTAAGAAAAAACAACCCATCTATAAAATTGTAGCTGCAGATTCCCGCTCTCCAAGAGATGGAAAGTTTTTGGAAGCTGTGGGAATTTATAACCCTTTAACAAATCCTCATACCGTTGAGTTAAAGGAAGATAGAATAAATTACTGGTTAGATAATGGCGCACAACCAACTAATACAGTTAAAAGTTTATTCAATCAAAAAGGAATCAATCTTAAAAGAGATTTCGTAAAACGTAAATTTTCTGAAGAAAAGATTGAGACTGAATTAAAAAACTGGCAAAGCAAAAAAGAAGTTTCTTTGCAGAAAAAAGCCGGAAAGAAAAAATTATCAGCAAAGCAAAAAGCTAAAGCAGGGCAGCAAACTGCCGAAGAAACAACTGCAAGCTAATCTTTACTGAAAGCAATGGAGGTACAGCAGAAGTTATGGGTGCGGCTTCTGAGTAATCTTTCAGCGGATAAACTATTTTAGTTTTTCCATAATTCTGTACTTAACTACTTATTCACCCGGATTCATCTTAGGAGGCATATAACGATGAAAGAATTTGTAGAGTTTATTGCTAAACATCTGGTTGATTACCCGGAAGGTGTAGTTGTAACAGAGAGCATAAATGAAGAACAAAAGTATGTTCTTTCATTAAAGGTTAAAAAAGAAGATCTTGGTAAGGTGATAGGCAAGCAAGGTAAAACTGCTCAGGCAATGCGCACACTTCTAACTGCTATTTCAGCAAAAGAAGGTAAAAGAGCAATACTTGAAATTGAAGATTAATGATTTGTGATTTTTAATTGGATGATTTTTATTTTGTAGCCCGAATTGTTTCGGCAGGTAAAGATGGTTTTGTAAAAATCCAATCTGAATCTAATATTGCTGATGATTATTTTGATTCGAGTAATGAAGTTTATCTGGATTATTGGGGCAAAAAGAAAAAATTTATTATTGAGGAAGTTAGTAAATCTAAAAACTCCTTTTTTATTAAGTTTAAAAATTTTGATGATGAAAGAGATCAGTTAGTTTTGATTGGACGAAATATTTTTGTGAATCAGAAAAATTTATCTCTGCAAACTGATCAGTTTTTTAATAATCAGGATTTGATTGGATGCCAGGTTTTTAGAAATGATGTTTTAATAGGAATAGTTAAAAATCTATTTAACGCTCCGGCAAATGATGTAATTGAAATTATGAATATTGACGGGAAAGAAATTCTTATCCCTTTTGTAGATGCTTATTTTGAAATGATGGATGTTAAGAATAAAAAATTAATTCTTAAACCGGATGCAGGTTTTTATGATGATGAGGATTGATATTATTTCGGCAGTGCCTGATTTATTGGTTAGCCCTTTAAATACTAGCATCTTAAAAAGGGCACAGGATAAGAAAAAAATAAAAATTCAAATCCATAACTTGCGTGATTATGCTTTTAATAAGCATAAACAAATTGATGATAAACCTTTTGGCGGCGGTGCCGGAATGGTACTTAAGCCCGAACCGTTCTTTGAATGTATTGAAAAACTGCAAAGTAAAAGAAAATATGATCATATTATTTTTACTACACCTAAAGGAAAAATATTTGATCAGAAATATGCAAATAGACTTTCGCTTGCAAAAAATATTTTGGTTATAGCCGGGCACTACAAAGAAGTTGATGACAGAGTGAGAGAACATTTTGCAACTGATGAAATTTCAATAGGAAATTTTGTGTTAACCGGCGGCGAACTTCCTGCTTTGATTATTGTTGATGCAATAGTTAGAGTAATTCCTGGAGTGTTAAATGATAGCGAAGCTGCTTTGGACGATTCATTTCAGGATGGCGAAGTTATTGAAGCGCCTTATTTTACAAGACCTGCAGAATATAAAGGTATGAAAGTCCCTGAAGTTTTACTTTCGGGGAATGAAAAAGAAATTAAAAAATGGAAACAAGAACAATCAAAAATCTTAACTGAAAAGTGGAGAAATTTAAATAATTAGTGGAGCATAATATGATTGATATAAATAAAATAGCACCGGATCAGATTAAAACTGATATGCCTAAATTTAATCCCGGTGATCACATTCGTGTTCAAGTAAGAGTAATCGAAGGCGACAAAGAAAGATTACAATCATTTGAGGGTGATGTTATCAGCATTAGAGGTTCTGGTTTAAACAAAACCTTTACCGTAAGAAAAATTTCCAGCGGTGTTGGTGTTGAAAGAATATTCCCATTCAACTCGCCTAAAATTGCTAAAGTTGAGGTATTGAAAGAAGGCGATGTTAGAAGAGCAAAACTTTTCTATCTCAGAAATCTTTCAGGCAAAGCAGCAAGAATTAAGAGTAAAAAGATTTAATCTTAAATTATTCTCAGCCGCCCTTAAAAGCGGCTTTTTTATTTTATGAAAACAAAATTTATTACTCCGAAAAATATTTTTACAAAAATATTTCTTTCGGAACTAAATCTGCCGGATAATATTCAGACAGAAGCAGTCGCTTCTTCGTTAATTTCCCCTAAACTTCTTAAAGATGAAACTGCAATCGGTCTGATTCCTACGATGGATTTGCTAAGTTTTAAAGACCTTTTCGTATCCGCTGAAATAGGAATATCATTTAATGCATTGCTCTCAAATTCATATATTCATTTTAAGGATGGACAGGAGACCATTGAAGAAATATTTTTGAAAGGCGATGTTTCATCAAACGAAATCCTTCTCAGTAAAATTTTATTCAAAGAATTTTATGATATAGATATTAAGCCAACATTAATTAAAGATACTTCAGCTCATAAAGAAGATAATTTATTAATTATTGGTGATGAGAATTATGAAAAAGAACTTTTTTTAAATGGATTAAGTTTTGCCGAAGAAGTTATTGAATTGATAAGTGCACCTTATGTTAATTTTGTTTTAGCCGGTTCATCAGAAAAGCTGATTAAAGATTTTAATGCCAGCTATAAAAAAAATCTTCAAATTGGTCATACCGAAAAATATGAAGAGCTGCTTAAAGGATTAACATCAACCTCATTAGAATTTATTTCTGTAAATATTCAGCATATAGTTTTTGATTATGAGGAACAGGATTTGGAAGGAATAAAATCACTTCTTCAAATGCCTTTTTACCACGGAATTATAAAGGATATTCTTGAAGTTAAGTTTGTATAAGTAATTATTAAACTTATCTCTAACTTCACTTAATATTTTTAAGTCTGCTGGTATTTAAAAATTCTCTAAATTGATTTCGTTTGGATATAACTTCATTATGAGTAAGATCAGAATGAATAAATATTAAACGATTGCTGGTAAGATCTTCAATCTTTAATTGTTTCTCTTCGATCTGAAAAAATGAAATCTTATTAACATCTAAAAACTTGATGAGTTTTTCAGTTTCCTCTTTTGTTCCGCCATTATCAGTATAAATGTTTATAAATCTTCCGTTAAATTTTTCTATCCAATGAATATATTTTTCAGTTTGACCGTAAAGTGCGTCAAATAAAATCACATCAGAAATATTTCGTGTTAAGCCACCTTGCATCAGGCAAAAAGAAATAACACGGTACGCTCCGCTGTGTCCGGCTAAAATAATGTTTCCAACATCGCGGGATTTAATTTTATTTTTTGAAACTAAAAATTTAATAACGTCATCAATAAGATTTTTAAGCCCATCTTTGTCTTCTAGCTTTCCCCCAAAAGAGTCAGGCGAATTTTTTGGTCCCTCGGGAAAAACAAATATTGCGTTCTTATTGCTTTCAGAAAATTGTTCGATAAGATTAAACTGCGCGCAGGCACTATCAATATTATTGTACCATCCGTGAAAATAAACTACAAAATTTATTTTGCCGGTTGGTTTTAATCCTTTGGGAATAAATATCGCAACACTGCTATCACTATAATGCTCTTTGGCAGAATATGTTTTACCATTATAATCGTGTCCATTTATTCTTTTGGGATGGGGAAAAGGGGCTGAAGGGAATTGTAAAACAAACATCTCTCCAAGACTCTTGTATCTTTCTGTAAGAGATTGTGGATATAAAATTTCTGTGATGGCTATGATTATGAATGGTAAAAATGCAATTAATTTTTTCATAGTTTCCTGTTAATACTAAGCTGCCACCAACCATTTGGTGGCAGTTAGCAAACTAATCTTTGAATTACAGTCACGA
>DAIRCT010000130.1:0-4631 GCA_036796535.1 Ignavibacteriaceae bacterium | reverse complement strand
ACCCTCAACCCTTTGATCCGAAGTCAAATGCTCTATCCAGTTGAGCTACGGGCGCATCAACAATTATATGAAAAACTATAAAATAATTATTTAACTATTACTCTATCCAGCTTGTCTCGTCATAGCGATAGCAATGACGGATTGAGCTACGGGCGCATATTCTTTAAATCACAAATAAACAAACTTGATTTACAATCAATTTTATTTCATATTCACATCGTAAATTTAGTTAACAATAAGCATATTTCAATATTAGTTTAGCTTTCAATCAAGAATATATTCAAGGGAATTAATGCAAGAGATAAGAAAAAAAATAAATTATATCGATGAACAGATTTTAAAGCTGCTTTCTGAAAGGCGGACTTTAAGTTTAGAAATTGTAAAATTCAAAAATCAGGAAAAATCTTCCATTAGAGATCGTGAAAGAGAAAAAGAATTATTGACAAGATTAATTGAAACTGGCAAAAGTTATGGACTCGATGCACATTACATCTCTAAAATATTTTATGAAATAATAGATGATTCTGTTAAGCTTCAAAATAAATTTGTTCAGCAAATAGAAAATGAAAATAGTTTATCAGACGTAATCACTGTTGCCATTCAGGGCATTGAAGGATCTTATAGTTATCTGGCTTCAAAATCTTTTTTTGGCTCTCAAAAGGATTTAGTTTTTAAAAAGTTAAAAACTTTTGATGAGGTTGTAGAATCTGTTGAAGATGGAGAAGCTGAGTTTGCGGTTTTACCTATAGAGAACACTACTTCCGGAAGCATCAATGAGGTATACGACGCATTAACAAGTGGGGATCTTAATATCATTGGTGAAGAAATTTTTCAGGTTAAACATTGTCTCGTTGGAATAGAGGATATTCCTCTTAATCAAATCAAAAAAATATATGCACACTATCAAGCCGCACGGCAGTGCAGCAAATTCCTAAAGTCACTCCCCAAAGCTGAAGTTGAATATTTTGAGGATACTGCAAAATCAGTTGAAAAAATCAAGGAAGAAGGGAACAAATATTTTTGTGCAATTGCAAGTAAAGAAGCGGCTGGAATTTTTAACGTTTCAGTCCTAAAAGAAGATATAGCAAATCAACAAGGAAACTTTACAAGATTTTTAATCTGTTCCAAAAATCCGATTAGAGTTGATGAACGAATTCCTGCTAAAACATCTTTGGTGCTTGCTACTGCTCATCAGGCAGGTTCTTTAGTTCAAGCTTTGTCTGTCTTTAAGGAGTTTGGAATAAACATGACAAAGCTGGAATCAAGACCGATAATTGGAAATCCCTGGGAGGAAATGTTTTATCTGGATTTCCAAGGAAATATTCAGGAACAAAAAGTAAAGGATCTTTTGGATGAAGTGGGAAAATATACCAGATATTTAAAAATACTTGGTTGTTATCCTGCAAAAGATTTTGAAAAAACAAAAGTTGATCATATTAAACAAGCACATCAGGAAACCGGAACTAATGTTAAAACTTCAGAAGCTGTAACAGAAAAAAAATCTAATCACAAAGTTTCTTATAAACTTGCAAGCAGAGATTATAAAAAAGATGATACAATCATATCAGTAAAAGATGTAAAAATTGGCGGAGGAAAATTTGTTATCATCGCAGGACCTTGCTCAGTGGAATCTTTTGAGCAAATAAATCAGTGTGCAAAAGAAGTAAAAGAAAATTTTGCTCATATTTTACGTGGCGGATGTTTCAAACCCCGCACTTCACCTTATGCTTTTCAGGGATTGGGATATGAAGGATTGGACTTGCTTAGAGCAGCAGGTGATGAATTCGATTTACCTATTATAACTGAAGTACTTGCGATTGACCAGATAGAAAAGGTTGCTGAAAAATCTGACATTCTTCAAATTGGTGCGCGTAATATGCAAAATTTTGCGCTGCTTGCTGAGGTTGGAAAAACATTACGTCCGGTGATGCTTAAACGCGGAATGATGTCTTCAATCGATGAATTATTAAATGCAGCAGAGTATATTCTTGCAAGAGGGAACAGACAGGTAATTTTATGTGAACGCGGCATAAGAACTTTTGAAACAGCAACACGCAATACTCTTGATCTGAGTGCGGTTCCTGTTTTGAAAGAATTAACGCACTTACCTGTTATAGTTGATCCATCGCACGCAGTCGGACATCGAGATAAAGTTTTACCTTTGGCAAAAGCTGCAAAAGCCGTTGGAGCAGATGGAATTATGGTTGAGATTCACCCTGATCCGGATAAAGCTTTAAGCGATGGTCCGCAATCTTTAAGATTTGATCAGTTCCAAATCCTGGTTTCTTCATTGAATAAAATGGATTTATCATAGCATGGAGATGAAAAGCATTGCAATAATTGGATTAGGATTAATCGGTGGATCATTAGCTAAATCAATTAAACATTCCAATACTGAAATAAAAATAGCAGCTTATGATTTTAATGATATACTTGATAGGGCTGCCAAAGAAAAAGTTATTGATATCTCACTCCCCAAAATTTATGATGCTCTAAATTACGATTATATATTTTTAGCGCTGCCGATAGAGCAAAGTATAAAGGTTTTTGAAGAACTCATTCCATTATTAGAATCAGATCAGATTATATCAGATCTTTGCAGCGTTAAGGAAGCATTTGCGCAAAAATGGAATTCAAGCAGCAGTAAAGGGATGTACGTTGGACTTCATCCTATGGCTGGCAAAGAGAAAGGTGGTTATTTAAATTCTGATTATCTTTTATTTGAAAATTCCGTTTGCATCGTAACAACAGACTCGAAGAATTCTCAAATCAATTCTTTTCTAAAAACGCTTAAATCAACAGGAATGAAATTTACTTTTCTTGATCCTGCACTACACGATAAAATTGTTGCACAGGTTTCTCATTTGCCACAACTACTTTCGATTGCGATGGTTAATACTTCAACGAAATCACAAAATGGATTTCGCTATCTAGATTTTGCAGCGGGTGGTTTTCGTGATATGACAAGAATAGCATCGAGTAGTTTTTTTATTTGGAAAGATATTTTAAAGAATAATAAAACAAATGTAATCGATTCACTAAAAGATTTTCAAAGTAAAATTGGTGAATATATTCAGTTAATTCATGCTGATAATTATGAGCTTCTGGAAAAAGAATTTGAATCAGCGCATAAAAATAGAAATGAAATTCCATCCAACAATAAAGGATTTTTATCTCCATTATTTGATATAACAATCTTTGTTGAAGATAAACCCGGAATGTTCAGTAAAATCACTACTATCCTTTTTGAAAATAATATTAACATTAAAGACATTGAACTTTTAAAAATCCGGGAGGGGAGTGGTGGCAATTTTAAACTTTATTTTGAAACCGAAAGTGATGCAAATAATGCAACCGCCCTTTTAGGTAAAGCTGGATTTAAAAATAATTAGTCGGACTTAAAACCTATTATTTATCTTGCTGATTTGTACTCCATTCAATAATTTTTATCCACACATTATATCCATTTTTATTTATTGGAGGACTGATATGCCAAACTATGAATTTAAATGTAAAAAATGTGCAAAAACATTTTCACTACAGATGTCAATTACTGAATACGGACAAAAAAAGAATATTGTATGTCCACATTGTAAAAATGAAGATGTTCTAAGAATATTTTCAACCTTTACTGCAGTTACATCAAAAAAGAGCTGAATAAGATTTAATTATTAATGCTCTATCGCTGATAGTTTGAAAATTTCTAATTAGCATTCGATTTGAATTAAGAATTAGACTATCTATCAAGCCAGTCTATCAATCCGTTAATAAAAGTAAGCGGATGCGGCGGGCAACCAGGGATGTATAAATTTATTTTATTTTCTTCCAAAAAATTTCTTTGAATCGTTTCTGAGTTTTGAAATATTCCACCACTGATTGCACAAGCACCAAACAGAATAATTATTTTGGGATTCGGAACTGCATCGAAACAAATATCTGTTGCCTTTGCCATATTCTGTGTGATTGGTCCGGTAATTACAACACCATCTGCGTGACGAGGTGATGCGACAAACTCAATTCCATATCTTCCTAAATCAAAATTAACATTGCTTAATGCATTCAACTCAAGCTCGCAGCCATTACAGCCGCCAGCAGAAATTTGTCTGAGCTTTAATGACTTGCCAAAATATTTTCTGATTTTTTCTGCGGCAATTTCTGGTTTAATAGTTTTTGTTTCTTTGGTGATGATTAATTTATCTCTTCTGTCAACAGAAGTATGATAATCATTGGTGAAATGAATAATCTTTTCAGGGCAAACTTCCTCACATAAAGGACAGAAGACACACAACCCTAAATCAATTTGTACCGGATTTAATTTTATTGCATTGGTTGGACAAACTTCTGCGCATTTGTTGCAGCCGCTTGCACATTCTTTAGCTTCAATTGTTGGCAATCCACGAAAGAGGGGAGGTAGTTTTGCATTCCTCACATCGTGAATAATTGGATCGCCTTGAAGTAATCTTATTTTTATTGCTTCATTCATAGTAATTCTTTATTCCTATTTGTCATTCCCGTGCAAACGGGAATCTACTTCTTTATATACTTGTGGATTCCTGCTGTAGTTTATCCCGATATTATCGGGACAGGAATGACAGAAGACCACATTGTCATTCCCACGAAAGTGGGAATCT
>DAIRCT010000129.1:0-4771 GCA_036796535.1 Ignavibacteriaceae bacterium | reverse complement strand
GTGGACTTGGAATGTCACTTGCGCCTGTAAGATATAACTCAACTCCGGAAATTGTTCGCATAAATTTTCAATAATACTATTTCAAATTTTTTCTTAGCTTTACTCTTGAAAATTAAAAAGGATATGGAGCCATGAAAATTGATAAAAGACTTCGCCTTATTGCATTATTAAGAGAAATACTTCATGAAAGATTTAATCTTGAAGAAGATAAAGCAACCGAAGAAGAAATAATTGATAACGTTAAAAAGGGAATTGAGTTCAAAGGAATGAATCTTTGGGTTCTTATCTTTGCAATTTTCATTGCTTCTGTAGGATTAAATGTAAACTCAACTGCTGTTATTATAGGTGCAATGCTTATTTCACCTTTGATGGGTCCAATAATGGGAATTGGTTTGGGAATAGGAATAAATGATTTTGAGCTTATAAAAAAATCATACAAAAATCTGGGCGTAGCTGTTTTAATTAGCGTTGTTACATCAACTGCTTATTTTCTTATCACACCATTAAGCGATGCACAATCAGAATTACTTGCGCGCACTACCCCAACAATTTGGGATGTAATAATTGCTTTGTTTGGTGGTTTAGCCGGAATAGTAGCGGCAACAAGAAAAAGCATAAGCAATGTTATTCCTGGTGTTGCGATTGCTACAGCTTTAATGCCTCCTCTTTGTACCGCTGGTTTTGGCTTAGCAACGGGAAATCTTTCTTATTTCTTTGGTGCGTTTTATTTGTTTTTTATCAACAGTGTGTTTATTAGTCTGGCAACTTATGTAATAATACGATTTCTAAAATTCAGTAAAAAAGAATTTCTGGATCCCGCAAAGGAAACAAAGGTTAAAAGATCTATAATCTTTGTGGTGCTTATTACAATTATTCCCAGTATTGTTATGGCATATAACATTGTAAACCGGACTTTCACAGAGAAGAACGTACAATTGTTTATAAACAATGAATTAAGTTTTCCCAACTCACAGGTTCTAAGCAAAAAGATCACTCACGATTCAAGTCGGGTTAACATTGAAGTGTTTATGATTGGTTCACCGGTTGCTCAGAATTTGATTGAGGCGGCTAAACAAAAATTGCCAAAGTACAAATTACAAAACGCAAAGTTGATAATTAAGCAAGGGCTTGGAGGAGGAGAAAAGGTTGATTTGGGAGCTTTGCGCGCAGGCGTAATTGAAGAGTTATATCGTAAAAATGAAGACGTAATAAAGAATAAAGATAAACAAATAAAATTGCTTGAAAATCAGGTTTCATTATTAGCTAAAAATCAATTTCCCATAGAAGAACTTTCAGGAGAAGCTAAAGCTGTGTTTAATAATTTAAATGAGTTATCAGTAAACCGTTCGCTTGTTATGGATTATAAAAACAATAAAATTGATACCGTTATTATAAGTTATGCAAAGTTTCAAAAGGGAATTTCTTATAGTGACAGAAAAAAGTTTACTGATTGGTTAAAAGCCAGAACAAAATCAGATAAAATTAAATTAGTTATTCAATAACAATAAAATATGAATCTGAAACTTTCTGAAATATTTATTTATCCCATAAAGTCGCTTGGCGGTATCTCGCTTAATCGCGGTTTTGTTGAGCTACGTGGATTACAATATGATAGACGAATGATGCTTGTTGATCAAGACGGAAAGTTTTTAACTCAGCGAACGTATCCTCAAATGGCTTTGCTTAAAACATCAATTAATGATGATACGCTGGTTATTCGTGATTCAAGAAATAATGATTCAATCAGCATCTCTCTTCTTCAATCAAGTTTAATGGATACCGCAAACGAAAAAATTAAAGTTGTAATTTGGGACGATATCTGTTCTGCTTTAAAAATTTCTAAAGAATCGGATCAGTTTTTTTCTGATACATTGGGAATAAAGTGTTCACTTGTTTATATGCCTGACGATGAGAACAGATTAGTTGATCCTAAAAAGAAATACATAAAAGATGAGCATGCTGTAAGTTTTGCGGATGGATATCCTTTTCTTATAATCGGGCAAGCTTCACTTGATGATTTGAATGAAAGATTAATTGAGCATTTGCCTATGAATCGTTTCAGGCCAAATTTTGTGTTTACGGGCGGCAACCCATTCGAAGAAGATAATTGGGATGACTTTTTAATTGGCAATGTTAAATTTAAAGCTGTAAAACCATGCGACAGATGCGTAATTACAACAACTGACCAGAATACTGCTGAACGAAACGAAGAACCACTTCGCACACTTGCAACTTTTAGAAAGAAAGGAAACAAGGTGCTGTTTGGAATGAATCTAGTTTGTAAATCAACCGGCGTGGTATCTGTTGGAGATTTCGTGAGACAAATTACTTAATAACTGAAGTTACGCAAGACAGTAAATAATGAATGTCATACCCGCAAAAGCGGGTATCCACTGTGCTAATATGAGTTAATAATTAAAGTTTTTATCCAGATTAGGATTTATAATGAAGAATGAAATTTTATTTCCACAATCAACAATAAAATTTTTAACTGCACTTTCTAAAAACAACAACAAAGTGTGGTTTGAAAAAAATCGTGTAAGATATGATTTTGAACTGCTGCAACCCGCAATTCAATTTGTAATTGATCTTGGTGAAAAACTTTCTGAATTATCTCCAAACATTATCGCTATTCCTAAAGTGGATAAATCAATATTTCGTCTTTATCGTGATGTAAGATTCAGTAAAAACAAAGCACCGTTTAAAACAAATCTTGGTTTATACTTTTGGGAAGGACGCGGAAAGAAAATGGAGTGTTCCGGTTTCTATTTTCATATTGAGCCAAAACTTTTCTTCCTTGGTGCGGGAATGTATATGTTCACAAAAGATCAGTTAAAAAAATACCGCGAGATTGTTTCTGATCCGGTAAAAGGAAAAGAATTATCCGATATTGTAAATAAAATCTTAAAGAACAAAAAATATCAACTTGGCGGAAAGACTTACAAGAAAACTCCACGCGGATTTGATCCTGATTACAAATACCGCGAACTGCTTCTTCACAGCGGATTATATGTTTCTTATGAGAGCACTAACTTTAATGAATTAACTAAAAATGATCCGGTTAATTTTTCATTCAAAATATTTAAAGAAATGTATCCTCTTCACAAATGGTTTGTGGAAAATTTTGTTTAAGCTTGCTTTTCTTACAAAATATCTTATCTTACAACAAAAATAATATTGTAAACCTGTCTAATTTGTAGGTCAATCATACTAATCAGAAAGGAGATGACGTATGAAGTACAATTCATTCATGCTTCACAACTTCAGAAACATCCCCCAGATACAATCAGTTTCTTCAGAAATTATTGAAGCTATTGAAATAGTGGGTTCTGTTCTTCCATTCAAAACCAATAATTACGTTGTAGATAATCTTATTGATTGGAATAAAGTTCCTGATGACCCGATGTTCAAACTAACTTTTCCGCAAAAGGAGATGCTGATTCCCAAACATTATCAGGAAATGAAATCGGTTATTAAAAGTGGAGCAGATAAAGCGGCAATTAAAGAAGCTGCCAATAAAATTCGATTAACATTAAATCCGCATCCCGCAGGACAACTTGAACACAACGTTCCTATGATTGAAGGAGAAAAAATTTATGGAATGCAGCACAAGTATCGCGAAACAGTTTTGTTTTTCCCAAGTCAGGGACAAACCTGTCATGCTTACTGCACATTTTGTTTTCGCTGGCCTCAGTTTGTTGGAATGGAAGATTTAAAATTTGCTTCTAAAGAAGCCGAACTTCTTGTTAAATATGTTAAAGAACATGAAGAAGTTACAGATGTTTTATTCACCGGAGGCGATCCTTTGATAATGAAGAGCAAACATCTTGAAGCATACATAAGACCTTTGCTCGATACGAACATTGAACATTTAAGACACATAAGAATCGGTTCTAAAGCACTTGCCTATTGGCCTTACAGATTTCTTACTGATGACGATGCAGATGATTTGCTCAGATTATTTGAAGATGTTCACAAAGCCGGAAAACATTTGGCTTATATGGCTCACTTTAATCATCCCGCAGAACTTGAAGGTTATGCTGTTGAAAAAGCTATTAAAAGAATTTTGGATACAGGTGCAGTTATCAGAACACAGTCTCCGGTTTTAAAACACATAAATGATAGTCCAAAAATCTGGGCTGATATGTTAAAAAAGCAGGTTAAACTTGGTTGCGTTCCATATTATATGTTTGTTGCAAGAAACACAGGTGCGCAACATTACTTTTCTATTCCTCTTGTTGAAGCGTGGAAAATATTTAGAGAAACATACCAATCCGTTAGTGGTATTTGCAGAACTCTTCGCGGACCAAGCATGTCGTGTCTGCCGGGCAAAGTTCAGATACTTGGTGTTGTAGATGTTAAAGATGAAAAAGTAATGGCCTTCAGAATGATTCAGGGTAGAAATCCTGATTGGGCAGCACGCCCATTTTTTGCTAAATTTGATGAAGAAGCAATTTGGTATACAGATCTTAAGCCGGCATTTGATGAAGAAAAGTTTTTCTTTACAGATGAACTAAATGAAATATTAGTGCCTGAAAATGTTGAGGATGGTTTTGAATAGATTGATAAATTAGTTAAGGTTTCTTTTAAAATGCTCTTGTCGGAATACTCAACAGAGGGCTATGACAGGAGCAATTATTTATTTAACCTATTTCTTCCTTTAATAAATTTATTATACCGTTTAACTATCAAACCATAAACAATAAATATTTTTTACTATTTTCCATCCGATTATTAATAAAACTCAACTATTCTTAAATTAAAAGCGAGA
>DAIRCT010000128.1:0-4817 GCA_036796535.1 Ignavibacteriaceae bacterium | reverse complement strand
TTCGAATTATTCTTTCGATCAGATGTTCCCCGTTCAGTTCAATAAGGTGCTTTGATATTTTAAGCCCTTCAGCTTTAAGACGGGAACTTTCACCTGCACCAATAATTGCTAAGTTCATGATGTTATCGTTTTAATACCGAAACATAAGGATACTATAATATTTAAAGAAAGTAAGTGATTACAAGTATGACATAAATCATAACAATCAACCTTTATTCTTGAGAAATAAAGAAAATGATTATTGAACCAGAATCAATTTAATTAGAGATTCTAAAATTTTATTTATAACTATATCATTTTCTCGATATTCCAAACAAAGGCATGAATACCTTGTTCTTCAGCTTCTTTGTCAATCGCTTTAACTTTTTCAAGTAATGGATCCACCAGCTCATCATTTACAACCGTTAACGCAACAGCATTCTGGCTTGGCCAGATGTGTGTACCTAAATGCGGTTCTCCTTTTTCACTTCCTTGTCCGTGAACATTAAGAAATCTGGTAAAGCCGCGAATGTTCAAACTTTCCAATGCTTCTTCCACTTCTTCTGTAATTCCGTGATTATAAACTATCATTACTGCTTTCATAATTTCTCCTTAATCAATTTCTTTTTTCTTTTTGATTCTTGTCTCAAACACTGAATAAAGTACCGGCACAAGAACCAGTGTAATTAATGTAGAAAATAATAGACCACCAATTGTTGAAACACCAAGTGGTTTCCATATCTCTGAACCTTCGCCGGTGCTAACAGCAAGCGGCAGCAAACCAAGCAATGTTGTTAGTGTAGTCATTAGCACAGGTCTTAATCTGTTTCTTCCTGAGTACACTATCGCCTGTCGAAGTTCAACTCCTCTTGCTCTTGTGATATTTGTAAAATCAACAAGCACGATGGCATTCTTTACAACAATTCCAACCAGCATAATACTTCCAAGAAACGCAATTACACTGAACGAAACACCGGTTACAAATAATCCGATGAACACGCCTGTAAATGCAAATGGAATTGAAAACATTATTATAAAAGGATCAAGCAATGATTCAAACTGTGCAGCCATTACCATGTAAACAAGTATAACACTGAGTGCCAATAAGAAAAATAAATCCTTAAAAGTATCGCCCTGCTGTTCTATTTGTCCCGCATATTCAATTGTTGTATTTGGCGGCAGTTCAATTTTTGAAGCAAAGTTTTTAATATCAGCAGCAACTTCACCAAGCGAACGACCGGTTACATCGGACAATACGCCAATTACACGCTCCTGTTCTTTTCTTTTAATCGTTGGTGGCGAGTATGCCTGAACAACCTGTCCAACATCTTTTAATCTTACAGTTGTTCCCAGCAAAGTTTTGATTGGCAAATTTTCTATATCCGAAATATTGTTTTTCTTATC
The DNA here is from genome assembly GCA_036796535.1 of Ignavibacteriaceae bacterium. GTDB lineage: Bacteria > Bacteroidota > Ignavibacteria > Ignavibacteriales > Ignavibacteriaceae > IGN3. Next base: position 3,434 of record DAIRCT010000128.1, on the reverse strand, counting down.
CGGAGGCAAGCTGATAAAGATATCATATTCATCGCCAAGCTCACGATACTTTGTTGGTGTTAATCCATAATAATTATTTCTTAGCGTGTTACCAACAAGAGATGTGTTCAAACCACTTAGTGCCATTTTATCTCTTTGCAAAACAATCTGAAGTTCAGGTCGCGGATCCCCGATATCAATTCTAACATCGCGTGTACCATTCAGATTAACCATATAGTCTTTAAGTTTATTAGCTACCACGTAGGATTTTTCCAGATCAGGACCAACGATATCGACCTCAACCGGTGCACCTGTGGCGCCTGTTAAGAATGCTGCCGCTCCTGCTGTATTGATGCTAAAACTTTTTATTCCTACAAATGATTTTAATTTATCGCGCATAGCATCTGCCATTTCAAAGATAGACCTTTTTCTATCTTTGATTTTAGAAGCTCTAAACTGAAATGTAGCAATGTTTGCACCTTCGCTCTGACCGAAAAGAATAGAAGAAAATCCGGCATCGTTAACACCTGATCTGGCTGATACATAAACTACTTCAGGGAAATCATCTTTAATAATTTGTTCAACCTTTTTTACGTACTCAACTGTTTCTTCCAATCGTTTACCAGGTTCTAGTTCCAGAGTTAACTGAAACTGAGCCGAATCGGATTTTGGAATGAACTCGGTGCCAAGTCCTGGTACAAGAGCTAAAGATGAAGCGAAAATTAATAGAGCAATAAAGATCACGGATTTTTTATGATCTAACGCCCACTCTAAAATTCCCTTGTAAAAATTATCCAAAGAATCCAGCATTTTAGCTAATGATGAATCAATCTTTTTTAGTAAAGGATTTGTAATCGGCTTTGCTTCTTTTCTGGATTTTAACATTTTGGAAGAAAGCATCGGAATTAAAGTAAGCGCCGCAAGTAATGAAACAAGTATCATTACCGTAACTAAAAATCCAAGTTGGTTAAATAAAATTCCTGCAATACCTGAAATGAAAACCAGTGGGAAAAACACAGCAACGATTGTAAAAGTTGCTGCAGCAACAGCTAATCCAACTTCTGCTGATCCAAAGATTGCTGCTTCTCTGGGGCGCGCACCTCTTTCCACGTGGTGTGAAATATTTTCAAGTATTACAATCGCATCATCCACAACTAATCCAACTGCAATGGAAAGCGAGGAAAGAGATATAATGTTAATTGTATTACCGGAAAAATACAGATAGATAAATGCACCGATTAATGAAACAGGGAGTGTTAAAACTATTATAAATGTTGCACGCCACTGCCTTAAAAAAACCAGTACGACGATAATTACAAATAATCCACCAAGTAAAACTGCTTCTGTAAGGTTGCTTACAGATTGAATAATAAATTCTGATGAATCCTGTATAATATTAATCTTAACATCAGAAGGAAGATTTTTCTTTAGCTGCTCTAATTTTGCTTTAACATCTTTAACAACCTGAACAGTATTTGCACCAGATTGTTTCTGAACAATAATTTGTAAACCTTTATCACCGTTCAATCTTACATTAATAGAACGGTCTTTTAAACTATCCTTTACAACGGCAACATCTTTAAGATAAACTACTCTTCCATTTTGCGAGCCAACAACTAAGTTTTGAATTTCATTTGCATTTGTAAATTCAGCGGGTACACGAAGGTTATATTCCATATCTCCCATTTTAATTGAACCAGAAGGTAGATTTATATTCTCCGCCTGCAGCACCTGTCCAATTTGAGCAACCGAAATATTATACGCGTCTAATTTTTTCTCATCCACATTAACGAGAATCTGACGAATTGGTCCACCAAATGCCTGAACAGTACCAACACCATTTACTCTTTTTAACGGATCAATAATATCATTTTCGACAAGTTTGTTAAGACCAATGTAGCTTTCGTTTGCCTGAACGGCGATGAACAAAATCGGAAAAATGTTTGTACTGAATTTAAATATAACCGGATCTTCTGCATCATCAGGAAGATTACGTTTTGTAAATTCAAGAGCAGATCTGATATCGTTAGATGCTTCATCAAGATTAGAGCCGTACTCAAATTCAAGTTGAACAACTGAAATATTATCAATAGAAGTTGATCTGATTTTTTTAAGATTTGTAACTGAACTTAATCCGCTTTCTATCTTTTTACTAATGTTAAGTTCAACATCCTGCGCACTTGCCCCGGGATATTGTGTTAACACACTTATAATTGGCGGTTCAATTTCCGGAAACAAATCAATTGGCAATCTTTGAAAAGATACTAAACCAATAATGATGATTGCCACAAAGAGCATTATAGTTGTTATCGGTCTCCTTACGGATACTTCTGGTAAATTCATCGTGCTCTCCTTATTCTGCTTTAGCTTTAATTTCTACTTTGCTGCCATCTTTAAGTAAACCCTGTCCTCTTGTAACAAGTAAATCACCCTCAGATAATCCACCAATAATTTCAACCTGAGAATCAAATTCTTTTCCTAAGGTAAGATCAACTCGTTTTGCCGCATTATCTTTAACAATAAAACCATAATAAGCTGATGAACCTAATTGCTTTAGAGCAGCAGAACGTTGAATAATTATTCCATCTGTAAATCCAACAAGAATTTTAGCACGGACAAAAATACCTGGCTTTAATTTTTCGTTTGGATTAGCGATCTTAACTTCAACTTCAAATGTTCTTGATGATGGATTAATTGCAGGATTAATTCTGGTTATGGTTCCCTTAAATAATTCGTTAGGATAGATTTCAGTCCGAATATCTACCATTTGATTTAGTTTTACATCTCTTAAATTCACTTCACTTACATTAAGCAAAAGCTTTAAAGGATTAATTTGCATTAAAGAAACAATAGTTGGTGCGCCGACTCCTCCCGGTGCTAGTAAAAAAACTTCACCGTCATTTAATTTTTTTGCTGTGATTACTCCGCTAAACGGTGCACGAAACTGAGTGTTTGTTAATAAAAGCTTATAAGATTTTTCAGCAGTTTCATAAGCAGCTTTAACCTGATCAAATTGTGATTGTGAGATTGAACCTGTTTCATAAAGAGGTTTTAATCTATCATAGTTATCTTTTGCAACCTGATATTGTATTTGAGCTTGTGCGAGCTGGGTGTCATCCATTTCAAAAAGTAAGTCGCCTTCCTTTACTCGTGAACCTTCATCAACATAAATTTTTTCAATTCGCCCTGTTGTTTGAGCGCCAAGGTTAGCTTCTTTCCACGCTGCAAGAGTTCCAATAAGTTCAATATCTCTTTGAATACTTGATTTTTTTACTAATGTAACGTCAACCGGAATTGCAGTATCCGAATTTTTTTGTGTGTTATCTTCTTTTTTTGAACAGCTGATGAAAACTATTCCTATAAGAAAAACCGTAGCTATTAATTTTAATTTATTCATTTAATTTATCTCCTAAAATTTCTTTTATTTAATTCTACCTAAAACGTTTTCAAGATCA
>DAIRCT010000127.1:0-4944 GCA_036796535.1 Ignavibacteriaceae bacterium | reverse complement strand
AATAGTCGAATTCGACTATTTTTAAAATAAATGTTGCGAAAATAGATTAAAATTATTTGCCAGCAGAAAATTGTTTGGTTAATAAAAATAAAAAAGGCGACTCACATACCCACAGTCGCAGGATAGAATCGCCATCACCAAAATATTTGTTAATCGCACGAAAGGATTCGTGCGCTACGAAAGTTATTTAACCAATCTCCTAAACATCTCAACATCTTCCTTTGTTGTAATCTTAAAATTAAAAACAGATCCTTCAACAATATGTACTTTTTTCCCTAACCTTTTTACAAGCATTGATTCATCTGTGCCAATAAATTTTTCTTTATCCGCTTTGCTTAAAGCTCTTTGCAAATCGCGATACTTAAATATCTGCGGGGTTTGTACATAATAAACTTCATCACGATTTAGATATTTATCAACGGTTTTCTTTCCTTTTATCAAGGTATCTTTTGCTTTTATACAAACCAAAGCGTTTCCATTTTTCTTTGCAGAAATAATTGCATTCTTTAAAATATCATTAGGTATTAATGCTCTTGCAGCATCGTGAACAACTAATAAATCATTATCATTAGCGTCTGAAGAAAGAACTGCATTATAAACCGATTGCTGTCTTGTGCTTCCGCCTTCAACAATAAGTTTTACTTTAGATAGCTTGTATTTTTTTACAAGTTTAATGAGAAGTGAAAAATATTCAGTCTCAGCAGCGATAATTATTTTATTGATGAGTTTATTTTTCTGAAATGTTTGAAGTGTGTAAACAATTATTTCTTTACCATTAACCTTTAAGTATTGTTTAGGAGTGGCTAAACCACTCCTTAAACCTTTACCTGCGGCAGGGATAATTGCAATACAACTCATACGATCATCATAGCATCGCCGTAACTTAAAAAGCGATACCTATCCTTCAATGCTTTTTTATAAGCTTTCATAACATATTCTGTATTTCCGAGTGCACTAGCTAGCATAATTAAAGTTGATTCCGGTGCATGAAAATTAGTAATCAGTTTTTGAGTTACTTTAAAATCATAAGGAGGATAAATAAATTTATCTGTCCAACCTCTACCCGGCTTAACAAAACCATCTGCGGTTGTACTTGTTTCCAAAGCACGGCAGGCGCTTGTTCCAACAACAATAATACTATGCTTTGCAAGCATTGCTTTATTAATCATTTCTGCTGAGTGCTCTGATATTTCATAATACTCAGAATCCATTTTATGTTTTGTAAGATCTTCAACTTCAACCGGACGAAAAGTACCCAAACCAATATGAAGAATTACAGGAACAACATGAATTCCTTTCTTTTTTATCTTATCAAGCAATTTGGTTGTAAAATGTAAACCCGCTGTTGGCGCAGCAACTGCTCCATCTACTCTTGCATAAACTGTCTGGTAAGTTTCCTTATCTTTTGGTTCAGGTTCCCTTTTAATATAAGGTGGAAGAGGAGTTAACCCAATTTTTTCAACTGCCTGAAACACATTCCCGGGTTGATTAAATCTTACAGTTCTACCTCTTGATGTAGTATTATCAATTACTTCACACCAAAGATTATTATCAAAATAAATCTTGTTGCCAATCCTTACTTTTCTTGCCGGATCAACAATTACATCCCAGATGCAGTCTTCTTTGTTCAATTCTCTCAAAAGGAAAACTTCAATCTTTGCATTTGTCTTTTCTTTTTTTCCGTACAACCTTGCCTGAAACACTCTTGTTTCATTAACGACAAGAACATCACCTTTTTCCATATAATCAATAACATCTGTAAAGTGTTTGTCTTCCATCTCTCCGGTGTCTTTGTGTAATACCAACAGCTTGGATTTATCACGAGGACTTACGGGATACTTTGCAATAGATGTTTTGGGCAAATTATACTTGAAATCTGATAGCTTCATTATCTCTACCTTCTCTTATTATTTTAATTTTCATTTTGTCAATCCGAGCAGAGCGAAGAGTCTGCTTTATTTTACAGATTCTTTCTTCGCTTCGCTCATCAGAATGACATTAGAAATTATTTATTTCTTTTTAGATACTTTTTTCTTTGCAACAACTTTCTTTTTAGCCACAGCTTTTTTAGCAACTGTTTTTTTAGCTGGTTTAGCTTTCTTCATATCTTTTACAGCAGCTTGTGCAGCAGCTAATCTTGCAATCGGAACACGGAATGGTGAACAACTAACGTAGTTCAATCCAATCTTATGACAGAACTCAACTGATTTTGGTTCACCGCCATGCTCGCCGCAAATACCAACTTTAAGATCAGGTCTGGTTTTGCGTCCACCTTCTACAGCAATTTCCATCAGCTTACCAATTGCTTCCTGATCAACTGATTGGAATGGATCTTCTGGTAAGATTTTCTTTTCAAGATATTCAGGTAAAAATCCACCAATATCATCACGTGAAAATCCAAATCCCATCTGTGTAAGATCATTTGTTCCGAATGAGAAAAACTGTGCGACTTCTGCCATCTTATCCGCTGTTAAACAAGCACGAGGAATTTCAATCATCGTTCCGACTAAGTGAGGAATTTTCTTAAGTCCGAATTTTTCACAAACTTCAGCCTGAACTTTTGTAATGATATCATATTGATGTTTGATTTCATTAACGTGGCAGGTAACAGGAATCATTATTTCCGGAAATGCTTTTTTACCATCTTTTAATAATTCAGCAGTTGCTTCCAGGATAGCACGAACTTGCATCTCTGTAATTTCAGGATAAGTGATTCCCAATCTTACGCCACGATGTCCCATCATAGGATTATTTTCGTGCAAAGCATCAGCACGTTCATTTAACTCATCGAGAGAAATTCCAAGACTTGCAGCAAGTTTTTCTCTTTCATCAACTCTTTGAGGAACAAATTCGTGCAGCGGTGGATCGAGTGTTCTGAAAGTTACAGGATATCCATCCATCGCTTCCATTGTTCCCTTTACATCTTTTTTAACATAAGGGAATAATTCATTTAATGCAGCAACTCTTTCCTCTTTAGTTTTTGAATGAATCATTTTACGAAGTTTGAATAATGGTTCTTCAGAATTTTTTCCGTAGAACATATGTTCAGTTCTGAAAAGTCCTATTCCTTCTGCACCAAATGCTCTTGCGCGCGCAGCATCTTCCGGTGTATCGGCATTAGTTCTAACTTTTAATTTTCTAACATCGTCACACAATTTCATAAATGCCTGGAAGTCTGGATTTTCTTCTGCGGCTTTTATCATCGGTAGTTCACCTAAGTAAACAGTGCCTTTAGAACCATTAAGAGTAAGCCAATCACCTTCCTTAACAGTAACATCACCAACAGTAAAATATTTTTCATCATAATTCATTTTGATTGAACCCGCACCAACGATACAACATTTACCCCATCCGCGTGCAACAAGCGCAGCGTGTGAAGTCATTCCGCCTCTTGCAGTTAATATTGCCTGTGCAGCGCGCATTCCTTCAATATCTTCAGGATTTGTTTCATCACGAACAAGAATAACTCTCTTGCCTTCTTTTGCCCACGCAACAGCATCATTAGCAGAAAATACAACTTGTCCTGAAGCTCCGCCTGGCCCTGCTGGTAATCCTTTGGCAATAGATTTGGTTTTTATTTCAACAGCGGGATCAATAATCGGATGAAGCAGCTCATCAAGCTGAGAAGGTTGAACACGCATTACAGCTTCTTCTTTAGTAATGATTTTTTCTTTGTACATATCAAGAGCCATCTTTACAGCAGCCGGTCCGTTACGTTTACCAACACGGCACTGCAGCATATAAAGTTTTCCATCCTGAATTGTAAATTCAATATCAAGCATATCATGATAATGTCTTTCAAGCGATCTTTGTATGTTGTGCAATTGCTTATAAGTATCAGGCATAGCAGTTTCAAGAGATTGTAAATGTTCTGTATGCTCACTCTTTCCAACTTCGTTTATCGGATTTGGTGTTCTGATTCCTGCAACAACATCTTCACCCTGAGCGTTGGTTAGCCACTCGCCGTAAAAATAATTTTCTCCTGTTGCGGGATTACGTGTAAAAGCAACACCAGTTGCAGATGTATCGCCCATATTTCCAAACACCATTGACTGAACGTTTACTGCTGTTCCCCAATCATCCGGAATCCCTTCAATCCTTCTGTAGGATATTGCACGTTTGCCCATCCAGCTCTGGAATACTGCGGAGATAGCTCCCCAAAGCTGTTCCATTGGATCTTCCGGAAATGGTTTGCCAAGTACTTCTTTAACTTTTGCTTTGTAGATTTCAATTAATTCTTTTAAATCATCAGCAGTTAAATCTGTATCTGATTTAGCACCACGAGCTTCTTTCATTTTATGAAGTTCTTTTTCTAACTGCTGTCTTACGCCTTTGCCTTCTTCCGGTTCGATGCCGGCAGCTTTTTCCATAACAACATCACTGTACATTTGTATTAAGCGGCGATGTGAATCATAAACAAATCTTGGATTACCGGTTTTTGCAATTAATGCTTCACGGGTTTGATTATTCAATCCAACATTTAAAATTGTTTCCATCATTCCCGGCATTGAAGCACGTGCACCGGAACGGACTGAAAGCAATAAAGGATTTTTTGTATCGCCAAATTTAGCTCCCATTTGTTTTTCAACTTTTGCAAGAGCATCATTAACTTGTTTTACAAGTTCTTTGGGATATTTTTTATTGTTCTTGTAGTATGCTGTACATACTTCTGTTGTAATTGTAAATCCTGCAGGAACAGGAAGACCAATGTTAACCATTTCGGCAAGGTTTGCACCTTTACCGCCAAGCAAAGCTTTCATCTCAGCTTTACCTTCTGCTTTTTTACCTCCGAAGAAGTAAACATATTTTTTTTGAGCCATAATTACCTTTCCTCCGTTATAAGATCATTTCTTTTTACGAAGCATTTTTTAGTTTATTAATTAAATACTGTTTGAATGATTCTTCATCATCCATACATAAGTTTATTTTAAGATAAAATATTTC
>DAIRCT010000126.1:0-5292 GCA_036796535.1 Ignavibacteriaceae bacterium | reverse complement strand
AAAATAACATCCAGTAATTATTACAAGCTTTAAGGAATTTTTAACCTGTATATTAAAATGTTATTATTTTGTTTTTATATAAATAAGATTTTTATTTTAATTAAAAAATGGATTTTTTTACATTAATTCTAAGTTTATATTTATTTTAGTGATGTAGATTAAATCGACTTATTATCCAACCAACTTAAGTTTTAATTATTAACTCGATATTTGTTTATGCAATAATTAACTAACAATGTGGTATGATAATTGCCTCGATGGGGAACCGATTTAGCATCAGTACAGCCATGAAGAAATGATAATCCACTTTTAGAAATTAACAAAGAAAACATTTGAGGAATCTAATGACAAGCGCACAAAAATCAACAAAAGAAAATAATAAAAACCTCTTGAATCCTGATTTTGCGAACAATGAACTTGAAGTTGAATTAGAGGAATATACCAGATCCGCGATTAGAAAAATTCAGTTCACTGTTATTTTAAAACCAGCTATAATTTCCTTTGTAGCATTGATAATCTCTTTTTTTCTAGATCTATCGAAAGTACCGATACTTGGTAATATTACAATTGATATCGCCAAATCTTTATTCCCGACATGGAAACCAGTTGAAGAAAATGTAATACCATACAGCTTCTGGTGGCTACCTGTTATTACTTATGCATTCTTTATCTTCATGGCATTCTTAGCATACACTAAATTAAAGTTAGAGATAATAAGAACACCGGCAAGTGCTACTATTGACAGAGTAATAAATTCCTATACCAGCATAATAGATAGCATCTCCACAGCGCTTCCACTTATCGGTGCTGCAATTTTGCTTATCAGCATAAAACTTGGTGAAGAAATATTTCTTGGATTATCCGTACCTTTTGAAGTTAAGGCATTAATAGTTTTGGCTTTAGGAAAATTATTTGAACCGGTTTTAGATCAACTTGGAGTAGAATTCCAAAATGTAGTAAATCACGTTGTGGATATACGGGAAAAATATTTTTCAAGAATACAGGTAGAGAATTCTAAAAATATCTTAAAACAATTAAACTCATCCACCGACGGATTAGCAAAAGGGACAGAGCTTTCACTTGCTGATGTTGAAAAATTTAAATTGCTTGTTGAACAATCTGCAAAGCTAAGTGAAATAATGAATAGGAATTTTACGTCTATAAGCGCTCTTTCAGAAAAAATAAATCAGATAGAAAACATCAGCTCTCAAAAAATTACAGAGTTAAGTGCTCTTGCAAATGCTTTAAATCAAGCTTCGCATTCTTTAGGTGATGAGAAAACAATTACCGGTTTAAAATATTTAGAATCAATTGTTAAGAAATAAAAAGATTTTAAAATGATAAATAAAAACAGAGACAGTAAATTCGTTATCTATCAGGTGCTGTACATTTTTGTAATTACAGTGCTGGCATTAAAAGGGGCTAACCTCGATTTGCGCAGAGTTGCATTGGAAGAGAATACAGTTAATAAATCTGTCAGGGATTCGCTGATTGCCGTACTTGATTCACTTTATTCACTTGGGATTGATTTTACAATTAAGATTGATCCTAATGTAGTTGTTGAAAACGAAAAAATGAAGGAGCAATTAGCAGCACTCAATAAAAAATTAGAAACTCTAAAAGACTACGTTCCGCCACCAAAAGAGGAGGAACCTAAAAAAGAAGTTGTTCAGGAACAGACCTTATTACAATCTCCAATTTCTGCAAAGCAAACTTTTATACAGTATACCTGGAATACAGCCAGAAATACGGGAAGCGTTCCTGCAAATATTATTGATCCACGTAATCCTAATGAGATTATAGCAACCATTCCGCCGGGACAAGAAAAACGATTTGATCTTACTGACCAGACAGAAGTTATAATCAAATTTGGCTCGCAGGAAGACCGAATAAAAGTTATCCCAAACAAACCACCAGAAGTAAAGATTGAACGCGTAACTACTAAAATGAATTCTTCGCAAATTTATGTGCAAGAACTTCAGAGAATATCAGTATTTAAAGTTACCATCATCGATCAGAGACCGGATCAACTAAAAGTATCCTGGGCCGGGCCAATTTCCGTTACAGGTCCTACAAAGGATAGTAACGGTAATTTAGTATATAATGTAACTTTAAAAATTGCTTCCACGGCAAGTGCTTTCGATAATTGGCTTGATAAAAATGGAAATTTAAGGGAATCTGATGGTAGGTATAAGGTTAATTTTTTCTGCACGGTTGTTGATGAACGTTCCAAGGATCGCGTTCAGGTTGGCGATTCATTCTTTTTCACTGATTTTTCAAAATAATAATTGGGTATCCTAAAAATGAAATATTCTAAATATATTTTTCTTATTATAATCCTATTCTTATGCCTGGGATATTCTCAGTCATTATTTGCTCAGGATGAAAAGGAGCAAATAGTTTATTATCAAATGGAACCTTTGGATGATAGTCTCTTTATCAAAATTCAGGAGGCATTATTTATTGATCCACCTGACCCAAAAGCAGAAATTATAGTTGATTTAAGAGACGCGAATAATCAAACAATATCAATAAAAGGTGTGTTATATCCTTTCCTAGCTGTAACACCAGAATTAAGAGCAAGAATAATTACCTATCCATTTAAATTAAATCTTGAAGAGGATATTACTTACAGCAGCGTTTTTACCCGTGTCATCCAGAAAATACGATTTGGTAAATTTGCACAGCCACCAACAAAGATGCAAATCTCCCCCACTCTTGGTTATGTAAATCCATTCTTTCAATTGCAAGGTGGTGAAAGAATGGGTATGGCACTTAAGCAGGATGTAGGACTTTCTTTGGGCATTGGAACTCCTTATTCTGGTGCATTAGAAACAAATTTTATTGAAGCTAATTTTCACATACTCGGTGTTAGAGCAGGAATTTTTACTCACATTGATGCAATGATTGAAGCAATGAAAGAGCAAAATCACAATAACACAATTGTTAGTGAAGGTTATCAGATCAATTATGTTCTTCCATTCGGTAATTTCTTTGAGTTTGGTTACTTAAAAGCTACCACCAAAATTGGTGATCCCAAAAGACAAAGTTATCTTAATAAAGCAGCCGGAACTGTCGTAACTAAAAATGATACTATCAAATATGAAGCAAGAATTATTGATGGTAATCAATCATATATTAACTGGGAGCTAAGATATCCTGTTTCTGTGCTTGGATCAACAAGAGGAAGAGTTTACCTTGCGCAGTTTCTTGATGAGTGGCACTTTGGTTTTGCATTTAGGGAAATGTCTCTTGCAGGTAGTACTTTTGATTTTGGTTTCGATGGGATGCCGGGAAGTAAATATCGCGAACCCCAGTACAACATAAATCTACTCGTTCAAAAAATAATGGAGGTATGGGGATTCAGTGCTTTTTCTATCGGACCTTCAATCAGTTTATCAACACTTGATACTGGTAGTTTTGGAATAACAAAAATCTTTGTGAATTTAAGATTTAAAATCGGCACATCGCTTTAATTTTAAATCACATTGTTTTTTAACCCCGTCTTTGTGCGGGGTTTTTTATTTTATAATTTAAGTTCAAGGTTTTATCATTTTTATTCAAATCATAATTTTAATTCCAGATGAAAAAAGAAATTGTTATTCTTTGGATTGCTTCGTTTGTTATAACATTTGTAGTTATTTATTTAACAAATTTATTTAGCAAGGATTATCCTATAAGCGGAACAATTGGTATTGAAGGTAAAAAGGTTTCATACAGATTTGAGAAAGTCCATTATGGTAAAGATGATGTAACCATTCTGATTCGCAGTGATATTAAGAATCTAACAGGAAAAGTATTTTGGAAGTCACCTAATGATTCATCATGGTTATCTATTAACATGATTGAATCCGATTTGATACTCTCAGCAAAATTTCCATCATTAAAAGCTGATCATAAGCTGCAATATTATATTGAGTTGATTTATAAAGATAAAAAGTATTCTCTGCCTGATAATCAAAAAGTAGAAATGAAATTTTGGGGTAAAATTCCTTCAATGTTAAAAGCACTTCAATTTATTTTACTAAATTTAGGGTTGTTACTATCTGTGCGCGTAGGTTTAGAATATTTTAATCCAAAAGAAAAAATTAAAAAGTTTGAGGTGTTTGTAACATTAATATTTTTAACATTAACCTTATTGGTTAATCCTTTATATCTTTCTTATAAGTATGGTTATATCAACTCTTCTATTCCATCAATAGATAAATTATTTCGGTTTAAAGAATTATCAATATCAGCCCTATGGATATTAACAATTATTCTTACTTTTAATCTAAAAAAATATAAACCTATTCCTCTGGTCTCGGCTGTAATAACAATATTAATTTTTATAATATTTTATTAAAGCTTATTTCCGTTCAGCATATTGATTACCATTGAATGTAATTCAGGAACGGCAGCAACAATACTATTCCCCTTTACAGCATCATTACCTTGATAATCCGTAATTGTACCGCCAGCTCCTTTAATGATGGGGATGAGAGCCATTGAATCCCATACGCTCATAATTGGATCAATCATAATATCAGCAAAACCGGTTGCAAGTAAATAATATCCATAACAATCACCCCAGTTTCTATAAAGCTTAACCTGATTTATCAGTTTTTCAAATCCATATTTGTTTTGATATTTAATAACATTTAAATGATCAGTAGTAAGCAAAGTTGCTTCTGATAGCTGAGAACATTTTTTTACCTTAACTTTTTTATCATTCAAAAAACAATTTTCATTATCACCAATTAAGAACTCATTAAGGATTGGATGATTGATAACGCCGATTATTGGCTTGCCATTTTTAAGCAGCGCAATTAAAGTTCCAAAACTTAATGCACCGGAGATAAAACTCTTTGTCCCGTCAATAGGATCTATCACCCAAATATATTCCGAATCCATTTTATAATCGCCGAATTCTTCTCCGATAATTCCATAATCTGGAAATTCTTTAATGATTAGCTCTCTTATTTTTTCTTCCGCTTTTTTGTCAGCAATAGTAACTGGCGAAAAATCAGACTTGTTTTCTATATCAATCACTGATCTGAAATAACCTCGAATAATTTTTCCGCTTTCATCAGCTAATATTTTCAGGAAGGGATTTAATTCATTTAATAACATAATTTTTTGTTTTTTTGTTAATAAAAGATAAGCAAAAGCAGTTTGTAGAAACAGAGAGGATGTTTATATTTGCGGGGCAAATTTGTTCTTAAAATAATTAATTAAAAACGGAGAGATGGCAGAGTGGTTGAATGCGGCGGTCTTGAAAACCGTTAAGGATGCAAGTCCTTCCGGGGTTCG
>DAIRCT010000125.1:0-5336 GCA_036796535.1 Ignavibacteriaceae bacterium | reverse complement strand
CTGAAATTAAAGAAAGCTGGAATGATGAAACTTTATTTGTTGAAGATGATATGTACGGTGAGAATTGGAAAAGAGGAACAACGCTTGGGGTTATTATAAATCATCAGATTCATCATCGCGCACAACTAACTGTTGTAATGAGATTATTGGGATTAAAGGTTCCGGGAATTTATGGTCCTGCAAAAGAAGAATGGAATAGTTTCGGAATGCCTGCTCAGGAATAAAAATAAAAAGCCGCTAATTACAGCGGCTCTGATACAAAACTAAATCGTTCAACTCAATTAATCTTTTTCGTTTTCTTCTTTTTCTTCGTTCTCATTTTCTTTGTTCATATCTTTTTTATCGGGCTTACCATTAGCATCAAAAAGTAAATCCTTTTTTACTTTATCTTTTGAAATTTCCGCTTCAAAAGTTACTTCCCCTTTGGAGTTGACTATCTTAGCGGCGCCGGTAATTTTAAATCCTTTATAGTTGTCCATTACATATTTCTCAACACCTTTTGGAAGCTGAGAAGTTTCAATGGCGGTTTCAGTTTCCATAACTTTTCCGTCTTTATCTAAAATAAAAAAAATATTTTTTCCGGTTTATTTTAAACTGGCTTCTTAAACCTTGTTTTCTTTATCCCACTTGACTTCGGTTGCTTTTGGATAAAGTTTTGAAAATGCATCTTTGGCGGATTTGGGAACATTCACTTGCTGTGCAAAAGCAGTGAAAGAAACGAGCAGCAATGCGATTAAAAAATATTTCGCTTTCATTTTTCGAACTCCTTTTATGTTGTTGATAATTGTTCTTTTGTTACAACGTAAACATAAAAAGTGATTCTAAAGGAATTCTGAAGAAGTGCACGCTATCAAACTTTAACCTTTATCCAATCATTTATGATAAAACTGCAAAAGGCAAAATATAACAAAGTGCTAATAGTTATTATTATTGGAAGTGATGTAAATCCAATCAATCCCATAGATAACAGCATTACTACTAATAAAATATCCGCAATAAGCACCCACAATAAAATACCACCGATAGTTTGTTTGTAAAAATGTCCATCAGTTCTTATAATAATTAGATTAAACACGCTTGCAAAAAACAACACAGCAAATCCAAATGATTGCAACTGATTTATATCTGTTAGTTTGAAATAATCTTTTACTGCGAAAAGCCAAAGCATTGCTTCTATGATTAGAAGAATACCCAGAAGAAAACCCCTTTTGATTAGTGGTTTGGTGTTCCAGGTCTCAGGTTTTTTTGACCAGCTAACGTTATCGGTAGACAACGCTAATGAAACAAAATCAATTATAAATAATAACATAACCATATCGAAAGCATTTACGATAAATTGTCCTGTAATTAAATATGATGCACAAACAAATAAAACCGTAAACAAAGTTTTTGATATTTTACTAATTACCCAGTTTGTAATGCGATGATGAATTGTTCTTCCAACAGAAATAAGATTGATGATACTTTCTAATCCAGACTTAAGTAAGATTACGCTTGCAGCTTGTTTAGCAACATCAGTTGCCGAGTTAACAGCAATACCAACTTCTGCTTGTTTTAAAGCAGGGGCATCATTAACTCCATCTCCGGTCATTCCTGTTATTTCTTTATGTTGCTGCAGATTTTTTACGATGGTAAATTTATCTTCCGGAAGCACCTCTGCAAATCCGCTATGTGATATAATTATAGAATGATTGTCAACATTATCATTACGCAATAAACTTGCTGATGCAACATCATCTCCAACGCCGACCTGCTTTGCAATCTCTTTCGCAATTGGTAAAGCATCGCCGGTTAACATTTTTACTTTTACTCCGAGATTTTTTATTTCACTAATCATCTGAGCAGAATCAGGCAAGGGTGGATCAAACAATGCTACTATTCCAACAAATTGTGTTTTGCTATCTTTTTCTATTGCAACGGCAATTGTTTTAAATCCTTTTTCAGCCCAACTGTTTACAGTTTGATCAAGATTTGGATTTTCGACTTTGCATAAATTTTTAATTGTGTTAAAAGCACCCTTCAGTACTTTTAAATTTACATTATCTTTTTGAACTACTGCCTCTGTTCTTTTAATTTCTGCCGAAAATGGTGTGAAAGAAATTTGTTTATAATTTGACGCATCTATTTTTTCTTCAGCTACTTTTTGAAAAAACGCTAAATCAATGGGGTCGTTGTTTGCTTCTACAGAAGCAAGAACACCGTAAAGCAATACATCTTTGGATTTAAAATTATCTAAAGGAACGATTTCCTTTATTGTTAATTTGTTCTGTGTGATCGTTCCGGTTTTATCAATACACAAAGTTGTAAGAGTTGCGGCATCTTCTGTTGCACTTAATCTGCTTACTAAAATACCTTTATCTGCTAATTGCTTTGCTCCACTTGCCATACTTACAGTAAACATTGCAGGTAAAGCAACAGGCACTGCAGAAACCAATAAGATTAGTAATAAAGGTAAAATGGATAAAAAAGATTCTCCACGTAATAAAGAAACTGCGGTTGTAATGCCGACAAATATTATAACAATCAAAAATAAAATCTTAACTACACTGGCAACAACTTCTTCCATATGTAATTTATGTTTTGCTGTTTGAACCAACTGGGCGGTTTTACCAAAAAAAGTTTTTGTTCCGGTTGAAGTAACAACAGCGGTACACTCACCATTTTTAATTACGGAACCTGAAAAAAGCATATCGCTTTCTTTTTTGCCGATGAGCATAGATTCACCTGTAAGCGCAGATTGATCTGTATGCACAGTTCCATCAATAATTTTTGCATCAGCGGTAATAAAATCTCCGGTGCGAATGCGGATAACATCTCCGGGCACTAACTGGTTTCCATTTATATTTGTCCATTTACCATTTCGTAAAGCGCGCACTACCACCTGAAGACTTTTCTTCAGTGCCTCTACAGTTTTTGAAGCTTTGTTTTCCTGTATATATCCAATAAATGCATTGAATAACATCAGTCCGCTTATCAGATAAGCATCCATAAACTTGGAAAGTAAAAAAGAAATGATAATTGTCAACTCGAGCATTATGGCAGTAAGTCCCCAAAAGTTTTTTAGAAATAAAAGTATCCCGGATTGTTTTTTTTCCAGAACCTCGTTAAGTCCATAAGTTGATTGCCGTTGCTTAACATCTTCGTCACTTAAACCTGTAGCAGCTTGTACTTTAAGTTCTGATAATACTTCAGTAACAGATTTTGCCTGATAAGGATTTTCCTGATTAGTCATAATAATTTTGATATTTTATAAAGGTTTAGTCCGTACGGATTTTAATTCTTTTTATTATTCAGATGATGCAATAATTTTTTTATCTCTTCGATATTTGTTTGTATTGTTTTCAAATCTTCTTGTATATCTGCAACTTCTTTCTCTGCTTTAAGATTAACTTCAAAATCAGTTTCTGCACGAATCTCTGCGTGCTTGGATTGCAAATTTTGTCCAACCATAATTAATGGCATCAGAAAAATTTGAATCATATTTGAAATAAATAACCAAAAGACGAAAGCGGGATAAGGATCAAAACGAAGATTAGCAGGAGCGAACATATTCCAGCCAAGCCAAACTACAGTCCAGAAAAATATTATCGCAAAAAATCCAATTGTGCCAACTTTGTCAGTTATCCATATTGCAAATTTTTCGGATTCGCTTAATAATTCTTTATAAATTCTATTAGCATTTTGTATTTTCATATTAATATGATGTTTGTTTATGAATGGCTTTTATTATTTAAATCTTCAGTTAGGGGGATTTCCTTTTATCAATAATCAATGTTTTTATAAGAAAGTAAATAATTATCAATATTAAAAGAACGAGGACAATGATTAAAATATGCTTGTGAACTTGTTCAAGTACTAGGTTCCATTGTTTGCCAAAAGTAAATCCAATTGTAACAAATGTAATTGACCAGATTAATCCGCCAGTATATGCAAACAAAGCAAATTTAGAATAATTGGTATCAGCACTACCGGCAATAAGTGCGGTTAGATGTCTTACGCCGGGAATAAAATATCCAAATAGAAACAACCATTCACCATAACTTTCAAACCACTTTTTTGTTTTGTGTATTCTTTCATCGGTAATGTGAAAAAAACGACCGTGCTTATGCAAAAAATTTAATCCAAATTTACGACCGATAAAAAAACTAATTGATATTCCTGAAATGCTGCCAAGATAGGCGGAGAATATTGTGGGAATAAGATGAAGACTGTTTTGTGAAATTAAATATCCGGCAAAAGTTAAAATTGTTTCATCCGGAATTGGTAGCCCGATGATACCGAGTGCCATTGAAAAAAACAGAGCAAAGTAACCATATTGTTCAACAGTATGTAATAGAAACTCAAGAATATTTTTACCTATAGTTTTTTATAAGAAAAATCGAGCTATGCAAAATTTAGTCATTCGGATCCCATTCTGCGCCGGCTATTGTGCCAATTAATTTTACTTCATTATTATATTGTTTAACAATTAACGCAAAGTTTTTATTCGTTTTTAAAATCCATTGTTTATAAGTGGGTATATCTTTAATTAGTGGCTCATGAAATTTGCTCTCGACAAATTCATCCGCTTGCTCAAGATGAATAAAGTTGATTATAATTTCAAACAATGGCAGAGTGTCATTTATACTATCAGGCACTGAATCAAATTTGTAAAAAATGTTATTGATCCGATCATCATTTACATCTTCCTTATAGCCAATCCACTCTAATGAATCAGATTTCATTGTGGTTAAAAAAAGGGTGTCTTTAATATTAGCAAATTCAGCAAGCGGCATCCCGAGATAAATACCATTTAGATATTCCGGTAAATAATCTGTAGAATTATCTATGTTTATTTTGTGGAAATGGTGTTCGGGACTAAATTCGTAATCCTGAGCAGAGATATTTGAAACAGTAAACAATGTTAATATTGTGGCGAAATAAAAAACAGATGTTCTTTTCATAAAAACTCCCTGATCAATTTAATCTTAGTATTTTTGTAATTTTAATTTAGAAAACAAACAAAATTTTTTCACATAATTAATATATCAAAATATGGCTACAACAAAATCAACACACATCCTGTCAACATCTTCCAATTTGCTTGGATTTTGTTTGCTTGTACTTACGTCAATAAAAATATCCAGGTTTCAAGAAGCAACTATAATAGATGAATTTACTGGAGTTGCGTCAATATTATTAATTGCGGCGAGTATTCTTTCATTTTTATCAATGCGTTCAAAAAATGAAAAACGAGGAGAATATTATGAAAAAACTGCTGATCTAATTTTTCTCGCTGCCTTAATTATCATTTTTACAATAACATTTTTAGTTGCATTTTTTATTGTGTTTTAGTT
>DAIRCT010000124.1:0-5484 GCA_036796535.1 Ignavibacteriaceae bacterium | reverse complement strand
AAAAGTGATTAGCTTTTGCATCAACTTTCATTGTATTATAATTTTTTAAGGAATAGTTTTTTAAAAGCATAATTGTATAAAGTTATTTTATAAATAATATTTTTGTATGATAGTATAGTAAATTTATTCAAAATAAAATTAATCATATGAATCAGAAAAATGCTTTTTTAGTTGAGGGCAAAACCAAACTAGCGGGATCCATAACTCCACAAGGGGCAAAGAATGAAGCTTTGCAGGTTATTTGTGCATCGTTACTAACAGATCAGGAAGTAAGAATAAATAACATTCCCGAAATAATTGATGTTTTAAATTTGATTGATCTTCTTAAAAGCCTTGGTGTAAAAGTAAATAAAATATCCAAAGGTAGTTATACATTTAAATCCGATAATGTAAATCTTGATTATTTATCTACTAAAGAGTTCTATGAAAAAAGCAGTCGAATAAGAGGTTCATTAACTATTATTGGTCCTTTACTAAGCCGTTTTGGGACTGTTAATTTTCCAACACCCGGTGGTGATAAGATTGGCAGACGTCGTTTGGATACACATTTTTCAGGTTTTAAAGAACTTGGTGCTGATTTTACCTACGACTTTAAAAGCGGCATTTATAAACTTAAAGCTAAAAAACTTAATGGTGCTTTTATTCTGCTTGATGAACCATCGGTAACAGGAACTGCAAATATTATTATGGCATCTGTTCTTATTGATGGGATAACAACCATTTACAATGCAGCTTCCGAACCCTACATACAACAGCTATGTACTATGTTAAATTCAATGGGCGCTAATATCACCGGTGCGGGTACAAATCAAATTATCATTGCGGGAGTAAAAAATCTTTCTGGCACTACGCATACTATTTTACCGGATATTATAGAAACTGGTAGTTTTATTGGATTGGCTGCACTTACCGGTTCAGAAATAACCATTAAAAATTGTTACCCGCAAAAACTTGGTATGATTCCGAGAATTTTTGGTAAGCTTGGTATTAATATCGAATTTAAGAATAATGATATTTTCATCCCGGAGCATAAACATTATGAAATAAATAAATTTATTGATGGAAGTATTCTTACAATTTATGATGGTCCCTGGCCTATGTTTTCACCTGATCTTATCAGCATAATTTTGGTTACCGCAATCCAGGCAAAAGGAACAGTGCTGATACATCAAAAAATGTTTGAGAGCAGATTATTTTTTGTTGATAAGCTAATTGATATGGGTGCACAAATTATTTTATGCGATCCACACAGAGCAACAGTTATTGGATTAGATAAATCATCAGCTTTACGTGGAATTACAATGAGTTCGCCCGATATCAGAGCTGGAGTTGCTTTGCTAATAGCTGCGATTTCTGCTGAGGGAAGAAGTACAATCTATAATATTGAGCAGATTGATCGAGGTTATGAAAAAATAGACGAAAGACTAAATTCCTTGGGAGCAAAAATTGAAAGAATCTGATAGTGAATTTTAGAATTCACAATTGCGTAAATATGATTCCAGCAACTTTTCCTTGTATTCAGACCAGCTAATTTCAATAGCACCGAACATTTTAAGATGCTCAGTCATATATTGAACATCTAACAAAACAAAATCTTTTTCTTTAAGATGATAAATCAATTTTGCTAACGCAGCTTTTGATGCCTGAGAAACTTTTGAGAACATCGATTCACCAAAAAATGCACCGCGAAAAGAAACTCCATATAGCCCACCAACTATAACTCCGTCTTTCCAAACCTCCACTGTTTGTATGTGTCCTCTTCGTTGTAATTTAAGGTAAGCTTTAATAAGTTCATCAGAAATCCAGGTGCTTTCACGATCAGCACACCCTTTAACAATTGAGAGAAAATCAGTATTAAATCTAAACTCAAAATATTCTTTATCAATAATTTTTTTCACCGATCTTGGAATGTTAAAATTATTTAAGGGAATGATACATCGTGTTTCAGGCAGGTACCAATTTATTATGCCGGTTTTTTCATCAGCCATTGGAAAAGCCCCCTTAGCATAAAGCTGAATCATAATTTCCGGTTTTAGTAAATCTTTATTAGAATTTTGCTCTTTATTACTCATAAATTAAATATTAAAAAGAATAAACATATAAAGTTTTTTTTGAGATTTACCTTCTTTAAGTTAACACTTTAATTTTAATAAAACTGTAACAATTATTGGTTTTTACAGTCAATTTGACTGAGAATTTTATGAAAAAAATTGCAGTTGTTGCACTTGGAGGAAACGCACTTTTACGGGGGAATGAAATTGGCACTATCCAGCAGCAAGAAAAAAATACTTACGATACTTGTACAAATCTTATCCATCTTCTAAAGGATGATTATAATATTGTAATCACTCATGGCAATGGTCCGCAGGTTGGAAATATTATGCTGCGTAACGAAGCAGGATATAACAACTACAAAATCCCTAAAATGCCTTTGGATATTTGCGTCGCCGATTCGCAAGGTGGAATTGGTTATATGATTGAAAGGCAATTGATAAATCTTTTAAAAGATTATAAAATTAAAAAAAATGTTGTAACACTTGTTACTCAGGTACTTGTTGAAAAAGATGATCCCGCATTTACAAATCCCACTAAACCGGTTGGTGCTTTTTATCTTAAGGAAGAAGCAGATCTTCTTGCACGTGTAAATAATTTTGTATTTAAAGAAGATCCCCGCAAACGCGGTTGGAGACGAGTCGTTCCATCACCGCAGCCAAAAGATATTTTAAATAAAAAAATTGTAAAAGAATTAGTTAATAAAGGTAATATTGTAATTGCAGCCGGTGGCGGTGGAGTGCCGGTTTTTAGAGGTGATGATAAAAAACTTTATGGTGTAGAAGCTGTGATTGATAAAGATCATGCCTCCGCTTTGCTTGCTAATGAGATTGAAGCGGATGCATTTTTTATTCTTACTGATGTTCCCAAAGTTTATATCAATTTTCACAAACCAGATCAGAAAGCACTTGATACTATTACCATTGATGAAGCCCAAAAATATTATGATGAAGGACAATTTTCTGCGGGAAGTATGGGTCCCAAAATCCTTGCTGCAATAAATTTTGTTAGTAATGGCGGGAAGGAAACAATTATCACAGAAGCTACTATGCTTGGTAATTCTGAAGGCGGGACTAAAATAATCAGAAGTAGATAGTTTCTTTATTTCTTGAACTTAAACTTTAAAATAACAGGAGTTAATTATGGCAGTTAATATGAAAGGCAAAGATCTGATTTCGATTGCAGATCTTACACTTGAAGAAATTTATGAGATATTTGATGTAAGCAAATCTCTTAAACAAAAATTATACACCGGTGAACCTCATCGTGTGCTTGAAGGAAAAACACTTGGAATGATTTTTACAAAAAGATCAACACGTACAAGAGTTTCTTTTGAAGTTGGTATTTATCAGCTTGGCGGAATTGGAATGTACTTTGGTCCAAACGATTTACAGCTTGGTACAAGTGAAAGTATTTCCGACACGGCTAAAGTTCTTGCAAGATATTTAGATGGAATTATGATCCGTACATTTGCACATAGTGATGTCACCAATCTTGCAAAGTACGCTGATATTCCAGTAATAAATGGTCTTACAGATTTACTTCATCCCTGCCAGGTACTTACAGATTTGTTTACAGTGCTTGAAAAGAAAAGAAAACTTCAGGGATTAAAACTTGCTTACATTGGCGATGGAAACAATATGGCTCACAGCTTATTAAACGGATGTTCAAAAGTTGGAATGAACATTGCGATTGCTTCACCATCGGGATACAAACCAAATAAAGAAATTGTAGATAACGCAAAAATGTTTGCTAAATATATGGGAAGTAAAGTTGAAATTTTAGATGACCCAGTAGCGGCAGTTAAAAATGCCGATGTTGTTTATACAGATGTTTGGGCAAGTATGGGACAGGAAGCTGAAGCTGCTGAACGCAGAAAGAAATTTATGAAGTACCAGGTAAATCCTAAGTTAGTTAAAAATGCCAAAGATGATTATTTATTTATGCATTGCTTACCTGCACATCGCGGTGATGAGGTTGTTGATGAAGTTGCAGACTCACCAAACTCAGTAATTTTTGATGAAGCAGAAAACAGATTGCATGTTCAGAAGGCAATAATGGCATTGGTAATGTAGTTTAATAACAAACCCAATTCCTTAAAGGAACTGTTGCAGAACTCTAAGATGGTCATTGCGAACGATTCGCCGCGGCGAATTCGAGTGAAGCAATCTAAAATTTAGTGCAAATAATAAGTGTGAGATTGCTTCATCCTGATGAATCAGGATTCGCAATGACTTATACAACAGACCCTCAAAGGAATTGGGTTTGTTGAGTTATAAAATAAATACTCAAATCACTCATCAATCTTTACTTCAAAATTTACTATCTCATATCCTTTATAAGTTTCATAAGCTGCAAATACAACTCCACACAAAACAGAAACCATCCCGAGAAGAAAAAGGATTGTTATTAATGAGTTAAGTTTTGTCAAATCAAATAAAAAACCAAAACCTATAGAAAGAGAGGTAATTACAAACAATGCTACAGCGATAGTGTAAAATAGAACAGCGTTTCTTACAAGCTTAACTCTGTAAACAAGCTTTGTAATTTGTAATGATATGCTCTCAAGCCGCAGATTTTCCTGATAATTAAAATCTTTGTCATCAGTTTTGTGAATTATTTTTCTTCTTTCTTCATTAAGTAAACGAATACGATTTACGACGAGCGAATATTTATTATTCATTCCAAGCAGCAAAAGCCCGCACGCAGAAATCATAATTCCCGGCGCAAGCATAAGCTGAATAATTTCAACTATGGAGGTAATGTTAGGCATTGTGATAAATTATTTTTTTTACTTTGAGTAGATATAATTATTAAGTACTTCAACGGTTGTTTTGCAATGGTTAAGATCAATCTCTAAGAGATCACGCAAAGAAAGCACACCGACAAGTTTATCATTATCAATAATTAAAATATGTCTTGTCTTTGCTTCTTTCATCTTTGCAAGCACGGATTCATTTGATTCATCCATCTTTGCTAAAACAAGATTGGTGCTCATAACATCATCAACCAAAGTAGAGTTTAAATCCTTGTCTTTGGCAATGACTCTCTTTACCAGATCTCGTTCAGAAAAAACGCCCACAAGTTTTTCATCTTTCATAACAGGAACAAGTCCCACACTTTTACCTGCCATATAGTTTACGGTCTCTTTTATGGAAGTGCCTGATTGGATGGTGAAGACTTCTCTTCCTTTCAAAATATCTTTAATTGATTCCATCTCTTTTACTCCTATAATTTTTTTTAAATATAATCTTTTTATTAAGAAGTGCAAAGCATAAGTTTTTTACCAGCCAGCTTTTTAGAAGTAAAAATACAAATAAAAATCAAACCTCTGTTCTGCGGATAAAATCCTGAATTATTTTATCCGTAGAATTTAGCAGTTCCTCTGGTTTGCCAATAAAGTAAATAATCCCATCATTCATCATCGCAACT
>DAIRCT010000123.1:0-5576 GCA_036796535.1 Ignavibacteriaceae bacterium | reverse complement strand
ATAAAAGATAGTAATTAAGCTTAGTATTAAAGCTGTTCTAAGTAATTTATTCATAATTAAAAATTATTTTTTTTCGATGCATCGTTTTCCATCTTCACTCAAATTTTTTGCATACTTTTCTGGATTCTTGGCAAATTTAGTATCACAACCCGGGCAGCAGAAACCAATCACTTTACCATTGTATTCAACGATTGGTGCTTTAGAATCTACTTCTTTGCCTGTTACCGGACATACTTTATTCCATATTTGTACGCTTGCTGTCTCTTCACTTTCTTTCATCTGCATTTCACTGTTTGATTCATGCTTAGCACAGCAGCTTTTTGAACATTCTTGTTTTTCTTTTTTATCAGTAGCCGGCTGTTCCTGTGCAACCACAAACACACCGAATAATGAAACGATCGCGAATGTTATTAATAATTGTTTTAACATCGTGTTACTCCATTATTTTATGATAAATTTATACGTTCAACAACTTTGCATTTATTGCAACAATAATAGTGCTTGCAGACATAAGAACAGCTCCTAATGCAGGGCTTAATACTATTCCATAATTATAAAGTACTCCTGCAGCAAGTGGAATAGCAATAACATTGTAACCAGTTGCCCAAATTAAATTTTCAATCATTTTTTTATAGGTGGCGCGTGAAAACTTTATTAATGAAATTACATCTTTTGGGTTATTCTTTACAAGAATGATATCAGCAGATTCAACAGCAACATCAGTTCCAGCACCGATGGCTATACCAATATCAGCTTGTGCAAGTGCTGGTGCATCGTTCACTCCGTCGCCGGTCATTGCAACAGTTAATCCACGGTTTTGCACTTCTTTTACTTTCTCAGCTTTTTTGTCTGGAAGCACTTCAGCAAAATATTCATCAAGTTCAAGTTCATCAGCAACCCATTTTGCAACCTGCTTGTTATCTCCTGTAAGCATCATAGTTTTTATTCCTAACTTTTTAAGCTGTATTATTGTATCTTTGGATTCATCGCGGATAATATCTGCTAATGCAATTGCACCTGTTAATTTATTATCAATAAGAACAAATACAACGGTCTTATCCTGAGTAGATAATTTTTCAATCTTTTCTTTTTCTTTAATCTCAATTTTATTTTCTTCAAGATAACCCGGACTGACAACTTTAACAATCTTACCGTTTACCTTTCCTTCTGCTCCTTTGCCCGGTAAAGAATTAAAATCTTTTACCTCAAATTTTTCTTTTGATGAATTAACTATTCCCTGTGCAATCGGATGTTCTGATTCAGATTCAAGTGAAGCTGCATACTTTAATATTTCTTTTTCATCAAAGTTGTTATCAAAAGATATAGTTTCCGTTACTCCAAATTCTCCTTTTGTTAATGTTCCTGTTTTATCAAAAATAATTGCCTGAATATTTCTTGCCTGCTCAAAAGCAGTCCTGTTTCTTATTAACAATCCGTGCTTTGCCGATAGAGCAGTTGAAACAGCAACAACAAGAGGAACTGCTAATCCCAAAGCGTGAGGACAGGTAATTACCATAACTGTTACAGTTCGTGATAAAGCAAAGTTAAAACTTTCTCCCGTAAACATCAGCCAAACAAACATTGTTAATGCACCTGCTGTAATTGCAAATATGGTTAACCAGAATGCTGCTCTGTTAGCAAGGTCTTGTGTTTTAGATTTACTTTGCTGAGCTTCCTGAACCATCTTAACAATCTGAGAAAGGAAAGTTTCATCGCCGGTTTTTTCAACTTCAATTTTTAAAGAACCTTCACCATTGATTGAACCGCCTATAACAGTATCACCTTCACTTTTGGAAACAGGTTTTGATTCACCGGTTAACATTGATTCATTAATTGATGATTTACCTTCAAAGATTTTTCCATCGGCAGGAATTTTTTCTCCCGGCTTTATTAATAATTTAGCTTCGTGCTTTAGTTCGGAAACCGGAACATCAGTAACATTCCCGTCGTCATCAATTTTGTGGGCTGTATCCGGCATAAGTTTCGCAAGTTCTTCAAGCGCTTTTGATGCGCCCATTATAGATTTCATCTCAATCCAGTGACCGAGCAGCATGATGTCAATCAAGGTTGCCAGCTCCCAAAAGAAATCTTCTCCTTCTACCCCAAATACAATGGCACTGCTGTAGAAATATGCGACCGAAATTGCAAGAGCAATTAAAGTCATCATTCCGGGCTGTCGTTTCCTTATCTCATCGTAAATTCCTTTTAAAAACGGCCAGCCTCCGTAAAAGTAAACCACTGATGATAAAGCAAACAAAACATACATATCTCCGGTAAATCGAAGAGAATCTTCAAGCCCAAAGAAATGATGTATCATAGGTGAGAGAATAATAATCGGGATTGTAAATGCAATTGAAATCCAGAACCGTTTCTTAAAACCTTCAATCGTATGTCCCTCATGTTCAGAACGACTATGACCGCTGTGCTCATCCTTTTTGTGATTTCCCGCAGAGTGGGATTTCTTTTCGTTCAACATCTTTTCATGTGAAATTTGATCATTATGTTTTGAATGATCCATTTCCGAATGATTATGATGCTGATGTTCGTTATTCATATAACACTCTTCTTTTATTTATTTTACTTTTCCCGCAGCTAAAATAATTTATAGAAATACCTGCTCCGTTACATTTAAATGAAAATCTTTTATAAAATTTTCAGAAGGTTTGGTTTCAAACCTTCTGAAAACTACTAGATAACCTATTTTTATTTTCTAACTAGAGAAGTTATGTTGCTTATTAATTGATGAGATTCGAGAGCTTATTTTTTCATGGTCTTAGTGGAATCCATTTTCATTTTGTGATCCATCATTCCGTCTTTCATCATACCTTTATCATTCATCATCTTCATCATCATTTTGTGCATTTCCGGATTATCCATCATTGTTTTACACATTTGCATCATGCCTTCTTTATCATTCTTGCACTTATTCATCATCAAATTCATCATCTGCATTCTCATAGTGCTGTCCGCAGCAATTTTATTCATGCATTCCTGCATATCTTCATTTTGCAACATCATCTTACTTTCTTTCTTTTCAGATGGTTTTTCCTGCGCATTGGTTATCATTCCAGCTGCTAAGAAGACTGTTAAAATTGATATTATTAGGAAATTTTGCTTTAACATTTGATCACCTTTTTATTTTAGTTTGTAAAAAAATTATTACTTTAGGATTTATTTTGAACAAGTTGAAACTTTCATAATGACAGCATTCCATTTAATTTAAAACTATAATTAGAAAGCTTCGTCCCAGTATTAAAATATAATTGAACATTTTCTCTTTGCTTTTTCTGCAACCTCCTTTCTGTATTTTTAATACAAATATTTATGCGAAGATAATATTGTTGATTTGTAATCAACCTGTTAAACAACTTTGAAACCATCGCTCACTTTATCTTTCCTCAATCTATATCCATTTGAAAGACTAACTGCCAAGAAAAATCCTCGCATCCGTTAAGTGATTTTTATTTACAAAAAATATTTTGATACTCCGTAGAATTCAGCCAGTTACTGGAGTGATTTGAGATAATTCATCAAATCCTGCAAATCCTCGTCACTCATTTTCCAGCGCGGCATATCTTCTTTAAGTTTATCGCCATCGGGATGCTTACCTTCTTCAACGGCACTGCGAAATGTTTCAAAATTATAATCAACATTTTCACCATGTTCTTCCATATCCATTTGTTCTTCATGATGCCCACCAGATAATGCAGACCACCTAATATCAGGCGCATCCATAGTTTTCATATTCATATTATGCTTACCTCCACGGGCATCGATGCCATGGCAGGATACACAAGCAAGGTTTCCACCCATCATCATCATACCTGAGGCAGGACCACCTTTATAAGAAATAGGTGTGCCGCGTTCACTCGTGGCAGTAAAGTAGATGCGCTTCCCGTTGGAATCAAATGATCCAACACCCCAATTCGTTCCATTGCCTTTACCTTGATCAGATTGAGAATTACATCCTGCTAAAAGGACTGTAATAATCAACACAAAGATTATTTTGAATTGATTAAACATAATTTATAGTCTCCTTTTGAATTTTGTTTTATGTGATTGCTACAATGCTTCAGTAAAATTGTACTTTATACACTATCAATTACTCTTTGCAGTCGTTGCCGGATTTCATTCGCAATTTCTCCTAACTTAGGATTATCAATTGCCTGCATCGATGCAACAGGATCAACCGCCGCGATTTCCACTCCATTTTCTTTTTGCTGTACGATAACATTGCAGGGCAGCATAATGCCAACCTTGTCTTCAGCTTGCAGTGCTTTATAAGCAAAAGGAGGATTGCAGGCACCAAGAATTTTGTATGGACGAAATTCTACATCCAATTTTTTCTTTAATGTTTCCTTTACATCAATTTCAGTTAAGATACCGAAACCCTCATTCTTTAATGCTTCAGTTACTTTTTCAATTGCTTCTTCAAATCCCAAAGCAGATTTTTTTGAAAAATAGTAAGACATGATTATTCTCCTATCAAATTAATTAAATTAAAAAACTATGTTAAATCTTTTTTCATTCTTTCAAATTCTTCTTTACTAATCTCTCCTTGAGCATATCTTTTCTTTAGAATATTTATTGCAGAATCCTGTTGTGGCAATTGTGTATCCCGTTTGTTTTTGTTCATTTGATTTACAATCACCCAACCGATTACTATTAAAATAAGCAGCCAGAAAATCCAGCCATACCACATACCACCCATAAAACCATCATGAAACATAAATTCTCCTTGATGAAAGATTACCTGTAATATTTTAAAATAATAATTCAGAAGATTCAATAGTGCCAAAGGATGAAAATAGGACTACATCTTTTGGTCCAGTAACTTCCATTCAGTAACCGGATATTTTGTAGTGAACTTTACAGCGATCAAAAAAACAAATTTTGTTGGGAACTAAAGCGCTACATTTTATTTTTATTGTTAATCCTTTTCTCTTAGTACTAATACTTTTTATTATCCTGTTAATAAAATTACTCCCGGAATTTTTTCCAGGAGTTATTAAATGAATTATGTTATCTGATTAGTTGCATTTTTTTAACTTTATAAAAATTATCAGTCTTTAACTGATAGAAATACACACCTGAAGATAGACCTTGTGCATCAAATCTGATTGAATAGTTGCCCGCTTCATAATTTCCATTAACTAATTCAGCTACTTTTTTTCCAAGAATATTAAAAACGGTTAATTTAACTCCTGCTTTCTGCGGAAGAGAAAATTCTATTACAGTTGACGGATTAAAAGGATTGGGATAATTTTGTTTAAGGTTATAATCTTTTGGTAACAAATTATTTTCAGTTTCAACTGTTGTCGCCGAAGATGGTATGATAACATAATATGAATACAAATTTGATTGAGATATAGTAATTGTATTAGCTGTTGAATTTATTGTGAGTCCTGATACAGTATTCCAATTCCCATTATTATCCATATATCTACAAGTCAACTGATTCATTGAAAGACCCCTATTATTTAATGAATCCTGTGAGATATGAAATACTATTTGAACAGGCTTCATCATTGTCATCATTCCATTATTCATTGATCCCATTTGCATCATAGTCTGCC
>DAIRCT010000122.1:0-5631 GCA_036796535.1 Ignavibacteriaceae bacterium | reverse complement strand
TCCAGTGTGGCTGATCATCCTCTCAGACCAGCTACTGATCGTCGCCTTGGTAGGCCATTACCCTACCAACTAGCTAATCAGACGCAAGCTCATCTTTAGGCATTACTTAAACTTTAACAACATCACCATGCGGTGCCGCTGCATTATCCGGTATTAGCCTCGATTTCTCGAAGTTATTCCAGACCCAAAGGTAGATTGCTTACGTGTTACTCACCCGTGCGCCACTTTACTAAAGATATTGCTACCTTGTTCTCGTAGACTTGCATGTGTTAAGCACGCCGCCAGCGTTCGTCCTGAGCCAGGATCAAACTCTCCGTTGTAGAGTTTAATTTTTTTGTAATCTTGGCGTTAGACGCAAGTTAAACTATGGAATTAACTGGCTTTTTTCTCACTCTATCAAAGAACAAATCTTCATTTAAGAAGGGCTACAAATTTAAAGTCTCAACTAACTAAAGTCAAGTAAAAGATAAGTTTGATTAACTTTTTTTATTAATTTATAGATTAATAAATCTTATTCTTAAAAAATTAGCCTGCTAATATGTCTGTTTTTTTTATTATTGTCAAGTTATTTTTTTACTTGAAGAAATAAAAGAATAACTGTTGCAATTGCACCTAATATGCTTGCTATCCTGCTTGCCTGCTCTACATGATACCAAAAGGTTCTGGGAGTTTTTTTAGAGACCCAAATATAATCACCAGGTTCGATTATAGTTTTAGGGTTATCTTGAGCAGCAACCCAACTCCTTGATTGTCCCTTTATAATGTATACATTCGATGCTGTCTCTCCTATTCCACCACCTTGGTTTAGATAATAATCATATGTTTGGTCTGGAATATATTTAACATAGCCAGCACTATTTACCTGCCCATAAACATATACTAAATCGATCTTACGGGGAACATAAATAATATCATAATCTTGTAATAAAAAATTTCCATCGTCTGAATTTTTATCAAATATCTTTGTAAAATCTACTAAACCATTACCTCTTAGAAATCTAAGTTTTTCATCAATTTCAAAATAAAGAGAATCACCTTCAATAAGAGTAGACATACGGTACATCATTAATTTTTCTAATTGCTCACTAAAAACAATTGATTCAAATGCATTGGCCCCACGAATCAATTCAGCTTTTGATAAATCTGCATTTTTTGTAAATCCCCCAGCATTGCTTATTACTTCTGCAATAGTGGAACGGTTATTAGTAATAGGAATAAAGCCAGGTTTATTAACCTCACCAATTATATTTACCTTATAATCTTTGCGTCGCGTTTCTTGGGCCTGAATTACTATCCTGTCTCCGCGTTGCAACAATATATCACCACTAATGGGGACAATAATAGAATCAATTTTTGACCCGTCATAACTTAATCTATATATTTTAGCATCTGTGATACCTTCGTAAGCTTTGTTTATTCCTTGAGCTAATTCAAGGGCATCTGATAATTTATCTCCTTCAACGAACATAAACTTTGTAGGATTATTAACAGCTCCCAAAATTCTAATAAAATTTCTATCAAGATCAACAGCAGGAAAAATGATTACGTCATCATTTTTTAAGTAAGGATTATTTTTAAAATCTCCATTTAATCGAAACTTCGCTAAATCAATTAATTTTTCATCACCATTAACACTTTTCAGTAAGATGCCTCTTATTGCGTATTCTTGGTTAATAGTATTGTTGATATAATCAGCTGTTTGTAAATCTTTAGCAACACTCAATGAATTTTCTTTTGCCGCATTGTAAATTCTTGTTATAAATTGATCTACTCTTTCAGAAAACATTGCAGGGTAAGTACCATTTACAATAAACTTCCCTCCAATCGTAACGCTTATTGTAGGCATACTCAATTGATTTTGCTGCATATTTTTTTCTTGTGCGTTAAGAGACATATAAAAAGCGAACAGACAAAAAAATAATTTTTTCATTAATATCCTTTTAAATATTTTTTGGAGATAAATATTGGTGTGCATAGTAATTTTGATATTCACCTGTGATAATTTTTTCCCACCATCTTTTATTATTTAAGTACCATTCAATAGTATTCTTGATAGCAGATTCAAATTTAAATTCCGGTTTCCATCCCAACTCAGCTTGAATTTTAGTTGAATCAATTGCATAACGCCTATCATGCCCTGGCCGATCTTTAACATATTGAATTAAATCTTCCCCTTTTTTCAGATTTTGTAAAATCAGTTTTATGATTTGAATATTAGGCATTTCATTACTTGCGCCAATGTTATAAACTTCTCCAGGTTTACCGTTTTCAAAAACTTGCTCAACAGCTTTATTATGATCAATAACATAAATCCAATCACGGACATTCATCCCATCGCCATAAACTGGAAGCTTTTTATCTTGCAACGCATTTATTATCATCAATGGAATTAATTTTTCCGGAAATTGAAAAGGACCATAATTATTAGAACATCTTGTAATTAGTGTTGGCAGCCCATAAGTATGATGAAAAGATTGCACAATCATATCTGCTGCGGCTTTACTGGAAGAGTATGGACTGTTAGGAGCTAATGGCGTTTGTTCTGTAAATAAACCTGTGGAACCTAAGCTTCCATAAACTTCATCAGTAGAGATTTGTAAAAATCTCTCTACTTCAAATCTTCGTGATGCTTCAAGTAACACATTTGTACCAATTACATTAGTTCTGAAAAATACTTCTGAGCCAGAAATACTTCTATCAACGTGAGATTCTGCTGCAAAGTTAATCACGTATTTAATATTATAATTTTCAAATAAATAATTAACAAGATCTGAGTTAGTAATATCTCCCTTAACAAATTTGTAGTTTTTATTTGATTCAACATCTTTAAGATTTTCCAGGTTACCTGCATATGTAAGTTTATCAAGATTAACAATAAAATAATCATCTCTTGACTTTAAGATGTAGTTGATAAAATTACTACCTATAAATCCCGCGCCGCCTGTAATTAATATATTTTTCATAATCAGAAGGAAAAAAATCCGGCAAAAATACCGACTTGAATAAAGAAAGCATTTCCATTCAATTCATCCGGAACGCCATTAATTTGCTGTCCATTATTTGCTTCCCAATTACCGCCAAAGGTAAATTGATATCCGGTTCCTAATCGCAAAGCGATGAATCTATAGAGAGGAATATCTACATTTAATGTGGGAGTAATTAGCCAATAATTGTTAGTTAATCTTGTAAAGGAATTGGACGGTGAAGGATCTAATAATTTTTCCCAAGAAAAGTTGCTATTATTTTGAAATGTTTCAATCGTAATGCTTCCACCTCCAATGACCGTTCCAAGTGAAACACCAATATTTTTTATAAAAGGTAAAGTATATTCAACTGTTAATCCACCGCCATCAATCGAATATGTTGCTTCATAATTGGTTCCAACTTTAGTAACGGACTCACTAGATGAGCCACTAAACCCCATTCCTCCAACACGAAGGTTCTTCACGAATCCGATGTAGATAAATCCAGCTCCGCCGGTTGTGAAAATACCATTTTTTGAAAGTTCGGGAATTCCCACTTCTTTCAGTTTCAAATTTAATGGATCAACATTCGGGGAATACCAGGCAGGTGTAAATCCACCTCCTCCACCAAATGGTGCATCAAAGTATTTTGTTGTCTGTGAAAAGCTATTTGCGCTTATCAGGCAAAGTAAAACTGCTGTTAAAAAAATTTTCATAATTATTTCTTTATTTCTTAATAAATTTACCAAAGTAACTAGGATTTTCAAAAAAATGTTATTAATCTGATTAGTAAAAGTAATATACCTAAATAACTTGTATAGTGTAAAATTCAATCAATAAAGATAATATGAAAATTCTTATCACAGGTGGAAGCGGATTGCTCGGACAATATTTAAATCGCTCTCTTTCTGAAAAAAACGAAATTTTGACTTTGTATTATTCAAATTTCGGAAATTGTAAAAGCTATAATTCAATACAAGTAAACCTTTGTGAATATTCATCTTTACTTAAAATTTTTAATGATTTCAATCCTGATGTTGTAATCCATACAGCGGCAATTTCAAATACAATTTTATCGAATGGAATTTCCCCAAAAGATGTTTACAATATTAATGTTAATGCCACTAAATCTATTGCCGAGCTTTGCGATAAGTTTAAATCAAAACTAATATACACTTCAACAGATTTGGTTTATGCAGGTTATCGTGGTTCTAAGCTTAAAGAAGATGCAAAATTAATTCCATTATCGTTGTATGCCGAAACCAAATTAATGGGAGAGATAAAGATTCAGAAAACTTTTGATAATTTCATCATCCTTCGTACAGCTTTATTATTTGGATTCGGGTTAAATCATTCAACAAATCATTTTCAAAAAATGTTTTTTGATCTAAAAGCAAAAAAAGAAGTAAAATTATTTACTGATCAATTCAGGACCCCGATTTCTCTAATTGAAGCAGCAAGAATAATGTCTGAGATAGTTCAACTTGATATAAATTCTACCGTTATAAATTTCGGGGGATTAGAAAGAGTTTCCCGCTATGAATTAGGTGAGCGTTTATGCGAAGTTGCAAAACTTGATAAAAATCTTTTGATAAGAATTAAGATGAGTGATGTTCCCGAATTACCAAACGTTGAAGATGTATCGATGAATACTGAAAAGTTGAGTGCATTAGGAATTAAAAGAAAGACTCTCAATGAGTCAATCAAAGAAGTTATTAGTTAGATTTTTTTTCTGGTTCAAGAACGCGTAACACAATTATTCCTGTGTGCTTTTTTATTTTTTTTGCATAATCAACTAATGGAAGATCAGAAATTTGAACTTTACTTCCAGCTAGTGGTGCGTGCATAAAATGAATTCTACCATCATTCATTTTTATTGCAATTCCAACGTGTCCAATATCTTCTCCCTTATTGCCGGTAGTTAATGCTATTAAATCACCGGTTTGAATTTTATTTTCAATTTTCCCAATTTCGTTTTTAGGGATGTAGTAATATTCACGCTTATTAATTTCTTCTTCTTGCTTTTTTATGATTGAAATAAAATCAGGATTTACCTGAAGCTGCTTATAGTATTTAGGATTTTCAGACATAACGTTTACGCTAAATTTAATTTTCCTTCCGCCAATTTCTTTTGTTAAATCTTTTACAATTCCTTTTTGCTGATTGTTATAAATCCAATCAGAAAAATAATGCAGGCGTGAAGGATATTGATTAATCTGTCCATCGCGGTAACGAATAAACTTCAGTTCATTTAAATAATCTTCAAAGGTGGTCTTATTTTCTTTTACGCATCGTGCCAGAGCCAAAGTGGTTTCTAAAAATGTAGTACAATCCAGTCCCGTTAAATTAATAACTAATTGTTCATCGCCTTCTTTTTCAAGAGTATGAGCTGTGTATTCAGTTTCAAGAAAACTTTTTCCAATCCCAACAATAACTTCGTTAATTGGTTTTGAACTTAAGGATTGATCTATAGCAAGATTAAATTTTGATTTACATATTTCAACATCTTTATCAGAAAATATTTGTGAATTAATATTAGTTGAAAACAAAATGAGTGATAAGCTTATTATTAAACTAATTTTACTAAAAATAGATTTAACTCTTCGTTCGAAATGACACATAAATAATTTTGCGTTTTTAATTGTTAATTCTTAATTGTTGATTTTTA
>DAIRCT010000121.1:0-5712 GCA_036796535.1 Ignavibacteriaceae bacterium | reverse complement strand
ATCAGCTTAGAGCAGGTGATTATGTTGAAACTAAGAAGATGGTGTTGATGAGATAGTGCCTTGTAATATTCAATATTCTAATAGCTAAAAGTAAAATTAAATGGGAACAAAAAAGAAATATTTTTGGGAAAACTTATCATCATTCAGTTCTAATATTGCATTGATAGGTGCTTCATCAAAAGAATCATTTACTTATTTTTATTTAGAAAAAGAAGCACAAAACTTATCCGATAAACTAACTTTGCCTAAAAAGGGATTGATATTTCTTTTCACAACAAACAATTCTGAATCGGTCATCGCCTATGTTGCCTCTTTAAAATCCGGTAACGCAGTTCTTTTGCTTGATGAAAAATTAAATGATGAAATCAGAACAGGATTGATCGAAAATTATAAACCTGATTTTATAATTTCTTCCAGTGATATTTCTTCTGATAATTATGGTTACTTATTTAATTATTGTTCATTAAAATTTTATGATCGTCAAAAAAGAAATAGTGTTGATGTTTTTCCCGATTTATCAGTATTGCTTTCAACATCCGGGACTACGGGTTCACCTAAGCTAGTTAGACTTTCATATAAAAATATTCAATCAAATGCTGAATCAATAGTTGAGTACTTAAAGATTGATGACAACGAAAAACCTATTACAACTCTGCCAATAAATTATTCTTACGGATTGTCTGTAATAAATAGTCATTTACTTCAGGGTTCAACAATTGTGCTGACAGAAAAGACGGTTTTCTTTAGAGATTTTTGGGACCAGTTCAATGAATTTAAATGTACATCCTTTGCGGGAGTTCCATATACATATACAATGTTGAAAAGAATAAATTTCAATAAAATTGATTTACCTACTCTAAAATATTTTACCCAAGCCGGCGGTAAACTTAGTGAAGAATTTATTCGCCATTTTAATCAATATGCTTTGGAAAAAGGTATTAAATTTTTTGTAATGTATGGACAGACAGAAGCAACCGCCAGAATCACGTATGTCCCGGCAGAAAGATTAAGTGATAAAATTGGTTCGATAGGGATATCAATCCCGAATGGTGAGTTAAAAATTATGAATGATGGAAATGAAATTACAAAAGCTAATGAAGTTGGTGAGATAGTTTATAAAGGTGATAATGTAATGCTTGGTTATGCAGAAACAACTGATGATTTATCTAAAGGTGATGAGTTAAAGGGAATTTTGTTTACGGGTGATCTGGGATATAAAGATGCCGATGGCTTTTATTATGTAACAGGCAGGATGAAAAGATTTATAAAAATTTTTGGTTTAAGAATTAATCTTGATGAAGTTCAGAAAATGATTGAGAATCATTTTGGTATTTCTGCAGCCTGCACAGGCAAGGATGAGCTTTTAAAGATTTTAGTTCATTCTGATGATCATCTTACCGAGGTAAAGGTTAAAGAAGAAGTAATGAAAATGTACAAGTTAAATTTCAAATCGATCATAGTTAAATCAACCAATCAGATTCCTACTAATAGTTCCGGTAAGTACGATTACAATAAGATAAATGAAATGTTTGAAAGCGAATAATCTTACATCGTAATTGCGATGGCGATTAGCCGAAGCAATCTCTATTTGACTTTCTGAGATTGCTTCATCCCTTTGGGATTCGCAATGACTTTAAAATCTTACCCCAAAGAAATTGGTTCCTGCCGCAGATATTCAGTAGTTTGAATTTTCTGTTTTATATCGTTAATAGTTACATCTACTTGTGCCTGAGGTATTTGAAGCACTTTAGCGATTACCTCTGAAGGAACACCTTTTTCCCAGCCATCCCAGATTCGATCCATAATTTCAAAAGGCATCTTATAAAAGAATTCTTCCTGAGTCTGTTCTGCGCTATAAGTATCTGTAGTAGGAGTACGTTTTCTTATTTCTTCCGGTACTCCAAGAAATTCTGCTAACTGATAAACCTGAGTTTTAAATAAATGTGCGATCGGTTTTACATCGGCACCGCCATCTCCATATTTAACGAAGAAACCTTGTTCATGTTCGTTTTTATTTCCAGTCCCAATTACAGCGTAATTTTTTGCTTCAGCATGATAGTAAAGCATATTTGTCCTGCTTCTTTGTTTGAAGTTTGAAGCTGCTACTATCTGTAAATATTCTGCCAATGGAAGTCTTTGAGATTTTTCCGAACCATCCGGAGCAATTATGGTTAAATAAAATAAATTTAATTTGCCTTTTGCTTCTTTATCATCCTTTAGCACGATCTTCATCTTGTAGGTTTTGGGATTATATTCAGGGAAGACTCTTTTTACTGCTTCATCTCTTCTGGTATAGCATCCAAATCCATTTACAGCATCAGTAATATCTTCAAGGATATAAGGTACTCTAAACTTTTCGCAAAGTAGTGTTGCAAGTTTCTTACTTTCGGGACTCGAATCTCTTTCCGGCATCATTATCGCAAGTACTTTTTCAGGTCCAAAAGTTTTTGCACATAATGCAAGCACAACAGATGAATCTATTCCACCGCTAACTCCAACAACCGCACCGCGTTTTTTTAATTTAAATGCAACGGCATCCTTTAATGAAGACATTAATCTTTTAGTTTCTGCATTAATATCTAAGAAAATTGAGTCCATTGAAAAGTTCATCATAACTCCGATAAAAATTAATTAAGAATATTTGTTTTATCTATTAAAATATTAAAATCATAATCCGAAGGAACATCTAATTTTTTATAATTTATAAAATCTTCGTAAAGAAATTGAGTTGAAATTATTCCAGCAAGTGCCATATTATCAAGCTCACTTAATGTCTCAGCTTTTCTTGCTTTTTTTAATAAAAGATTTACTTTGTCAGGCTCAAAAACACCTGCCTGTAATATTTTTTTACTTGATAATATTAAATCCATATCCAGAAATTTATTATTTATAAAACTATTTTTGATTGGAGCACGATAAGGATTTTTGGGTCGATTAATAATTTTTTGTGGAAGTAAATCATTAAAAACTTTTTTGAGTAAATATTTTTCGTTTAATCCTCTGATCTTAAATCTTGAAGGAACCGTTGCCATATATTCTATTATGCGATGATCAAGATAGGGAACACGCAACTCAACAGAATTAGCCATTGCCATTCTATCTCCCTGCGATGATAACAAATATCCACTCATAAAAGTAATGATTTCAAGGTATTGAGCTTTATAAACATAATCCCAGCTATCAAAATCTTTAGGCAAAATATTTTTCAAATCATCGAATGCATTATAATCCCCAATCTGATCTCTCATATTATCCGAAAAGAAATTTTTCAATCGCAAATTATTATTCCATCTAACAATGTGGGAGAAGAAAGGATTATCAGGTTCATCAATACCAAGTTTAAAGAATGCCTGAAGAGTCTGTGCTAATCTTTTATCTTTAAAAATATATGGATAAAGCTTTTGAAGTAATTTGGGTCTGAATTCAGAATTGGGATCAACAGACCAAAACTTTCTTACTTTTGTTTCTTTAAAAATATTGTAACCACCGAATATCTCATCTGCACCTTCACCTGTTAGGACAACTTTATAACCTTCTTCTCTAACTTTTTTTGAAAGTAAAAATAACGGAACAGGTGCAGCACGGATAATTGGTTTCTCTCCGTAAAAAACTATATCAGAAAAATATTTTCCGATATCTTCGTTTGTAGCGTGGACTTCAGAATGATTTGTATTCAGATGGCTGATAATTAGATTCTGAAACTCACTTTCATCAAAGCTTTCTTCCTGAAACGTGATCCCAAATGTTCTAAGCTCATTATTAAAATAATTTTTAACAAATGCTGTAATACCCGAAGAATCAAGTCCGCCGCTGAGATAACTTCCAACCGGTACATCAGCTCTTAAACGAATACGAACAGAATCTTTCATTAATTCAGAAATTTCTTCTGTAAATTCAGGTATAGATTTATCCTGAGATAATAAATTCTTATCGTAGGGCAAATTCCAGTAAGACTTTACATTCAGCGGAGTATCGGGAGAAAATTTTATATAATGTCCCGGCGCAAGCTCATGAATGTTTTTAAATGCCGTTCTACCGGGTAGATTTGTCCAGAAAGTAAAAATTTGATCTATCCCAATGGGATCGAATTCTGTTTTCTTTTCAGAAATTTCAATTATTGCCTTTGCCTCTGAAGCAAAGATCAGCTTTTCATTTTCAATCTTATAAAAGAAAGGAAGAATACCAACGCGATCTCTTGCTGCGAAAAATTCTTTTTTAACCGAATTCCAAATAACAAAAGCGAACTGACCATTCAAATCTTCAAGACATTTTTCTTTTTTATCTTCATATAGATGCAGGATAACTTCAGTATCGGTAGTTGTGTAAAACTTATGTCCAATTTTTAATAATGATTCACGGATTTCTGGATAATTAAAAATCTCGCCATTAAAAATAATCCACAGTGTTTTGTCTTCATTGTGTATCGGCTGTGAGCCGCCACTAAGATCAATTATACTTAAACGTGACTGTGCTAGTCCAATCCAATCATCTAAGTAAGCTCCTGTTTCATCAGGACCGCGATGACGGAGTGCGTAAGTCATACGTCTTAAATGATCGGTGTTAATCGGGGCAGGAAGCTTAAGATTTAAGATTCCGCATATACCACACATCAGTTAGAAACAGTTTGATTGTGTTTAGACTGCAGAAATTTTTCAATTGCATTAAGACTGGAAAAATTATCCTGAACAAGTTCTTCATCAGTTATAGTAACATTAAAATTATCTTCGATGAAGGCAACAAGTTCAAGCACTCCGGTTGAATCGATAATTCCTTTTTCAAACAAAGGGGTGTCAACTGTTAACTTTTTACCATCCCCGAAAAGGAAGTTATCTACGATAAATTGTTTTATTGTTTCTGAATCATTTAGTCTATTCGACATATTATTTTCACTTTGTTTTTATTTTATAAAATAGCTAATACTGGTTGGATAAAAATAATTTCTAATATCATTAAAGTTATTATTGCAAATGGTTTTAAATTGTCTCATTCATAGTTAATATTCATATTAAATTCGAAAAAGTAATTATTTAATTGAAATAACATGCAACTATATTATATTTTAACCAAATTATTCAACAAATTAGATTTAAGTAATTTTCAATTACTTTTAGAAATCTTAAGTTTGATACTTATCAAAAGATATACCAAAAATAATTCAATTATCTTTACATAAAGTTAATGTTTTACTTAAATAAGAATCGACTACTAAATAGTCTTGGGTAGTCGTCCAAAATGAAATATATTTTTCTAACCCCTCAGTTTTAATAGAGTATCTTGTTTTAATTATTAGACTACAAATAAAATATGATTAGGTTTTTGGCTAAATTCTCAAAGTTTTATATGAACCAATTGTAATTCGGCCTGCTCAACTTTAACAATATTTACTAATTTGATAAAAATTCAAAGCCGAATACAATTGTTATTACACTCCGAGAAAAAAAATTTGGGAACATAGTAAGTAATAATTACCGAAAATACAATTTTACATTTTGTCCCATTTTGATTCTTGCTAAAATTATTGATTCATACTGGTACACTAATTGAATATGAATAAAATAAAATTAGTGACAGGTTAATTATGAACAATTATCAACGATTATTTCCCATTGTTAAGAAATTCTTTTTCTCCCTAATGCTATCAGGTTTATTGTCCATGAATGCACAGACGACATATTATATAGATTCGAGTGGGGGAAATGATTCAAATACTGG
>DAIRCT010000120.1:0-5768 GCA_036796535.1 Ignavibacteriaceae bacterium | reverse complement strand
GGAAGTTTTATCTTCTTCGGTTTGATATCTTCTTTCTTTCCTTTACCGTTTCCATTACTTCCGTTCTTGCCATTTTTACCATTGCTTTTATTTTTGCTTCCATAACCATCCGGATTATTTGCATCAGCATAATTTTTATAAGTGTAAATCTTATGCTGAAAGTTTCTAAGAATTATTCTCTCTTCATCCTGATGTAAAACGTAATTCGGCAGTAATGGAATTTTTCCACCGCCACCAGGTGCATCAATTACAAAGTGTGGAATCGCAAGTCCGCTTGTATGACCACGTAAAGCTTCAATTATCTTTATGCCGGTTTCTATAGATGTTCTAAAATGATTGGCTCCTTTAGTTTCATCAGCCATATAAATATAATATGGACGAACTCTTATCTTAAGAAGTTTTTGCATTAATTCTTTTACTACAGCAGGATCATCATTAACACCTTTCATAATAACCATCTGATTACCCATCGGTATTCCTGCATCAGCCATCATCTGGCATGCTTTAGAACTTTCAGGAGTTATTTCCCACGGGTGATTAAAATGTGTATTGCAATAAATCGGGTGATACTTCTTTAACATATTAACCAACTTGGGTGTAATGCGATGCGGAAGTACACAAGGCATTTTAGATCCAATACGAATTATTTCGATATGAGGAATTGCTCTAATTCGCTGAAGAATCTTTTCGAGCATTGCATCAGTTAACATTAATGGATCACCGCCGGAAAGAATAACATCACGGATTTCCGTATGTTCTTCAAGATATTTGAAAGCGCTTTCAAGTCCCTTCATCGATATTTTTTCATAATCGCCGACTTTTCTTTTTCTAGTACAAAAGCGACAGTACAATCCGCATTGACTAGTTACAAGAAATAGTGCGCGATCTGGGTAACGATGAGTAATGTTTGGCACAGGACTCATTGCATCTTCCATCAACGGATCTTCTGCTGCATCAAAGTCTTCCAGTTCTGCTTTATCCGGAACACATTGACGCCAGATCGGATCTCCCGGATGGCGAATTAAGCTTAGATAATATGGATTGATACGCGCCTGAAAAAATTCATCAAGATTTTCCGCTACCTTACGGTCAATCCCGAATTTTTCGACCAGCTGATCAACAGTGTGCACACTGTCGCGTACCATTTGCTGCCAAAGTTCCATAACGATTCCTCAGTGATTCTTATTGTTGAAATACTTTCCAAATACCAGCAGGCTATCACCTACTGAGTAAAAATCTTTTATCTCTGAAATAATTGTGTACTTATTTCTAAGATAAAAGTTTTGCGTGGAAGCATAACTTTCTTTCGAAGAAGTTTCTGCCAGCAGCCATCTGCCGTTATTACTTCTTACAAACTCTTCAGCATGCTCTAAAAGTTGTTTCCCAATTCCTTTGCCCGAGGCATCAGGATCGGAAGCAATCCAGTAGAGATCAAAAACTCCATCCGTTAATGGACGTTTACCTGTACAATGATAACCAATAATCTTGCCATCATTTTCATAAACGTATATATGATAATCTAATTGATCAGGATTCATCACCGAAATATTTACAAGCTCCATCGCAACTTTAATTTCTTCCTCATTAAAGTTTGGAATCCTTCTCAACATATTTTCAATAGCAACTTCGTCAGACGGCTTTATTTTTCGAATCATTGTATTTCCGTTGTAATGCAAAACTCGTTATGGTATATAATAATTCACTGTAAGATTTTCCTGATGCTGCGGCTGCTCTTGCAAAACCGGAATCACTTGATACATCAGGATTTGGATTTACTTCAATTACATAAGGTATTCCATCGCCGGACAATCTTACATCAACGCGTGCGTAATCTCTGCATCCTAAAACTTTATAAGCTTGCAGTGCTGTTGACTCAACTTTCTTTTTAATTTCAGAATCAATATCAGCAGGGCAGACAGGTTTTGTATAATTATAATAAGTGCTTCCTTCAATCCATTTGCCATCGTATGTAACTATCTTAGGTAATCCCTTAGGCAAACCAGTAAAATCAATTTCGGAAATAGGAAGCGGTTTATCACCAAGTATTGCGCAGTTTAGTTCTCTTCCCACGATGTATTCTTCAACAATAAGACTTTTATTATAAGTCTCGGTTAAAAAAGTAAAATGTTTTTTTAATTCCTTGAAATTGTTTACAACAGAATTTTCTGAAATACCAATACTTGCATCTTCATCAACAAGTTTTAAGATAAGAGGATAAGTAAGATTAACATCTTTCCTTGTAAATTTTTCTTTTGGCGCCAGTGTAATTGCTCTCGGAGTTTTAATTCCGTTTGAATATAAAATTTCTTTAGTTCTCTTTTTATCTAAACAATTTCCAAGTGTTTGAGGAACATTACCTGTGTATTGATAACCAAGCAGTTCATATAATCCGGCTATACAATATTCGTAATAAGTTATTCCTTCAACCGATTCAACAAAATTTAATATTGCATCAGGGTTGTAAGATATAATTTCATTAATTGTACGATTAACATTTTTATCTATTGGTAAGGATTTTACATCAGTAAAAAATGTTTTGAGATGATTTTCAATCTCAACCATATTTGAAGCAAACGAATACTCTGATAAATCCTTACTATCAGTAGAATCCTCTGAGGGTTTTCCATTATAGATTGAAAAAATACTTACAGGCGAATTATAACAGATTAATATTTTAGCTTCGGTTTTCATATAAGATTATATCTCTTAACTGCTGATGCTAAAACTGTGTTTATCATATCGTTGTAATCAATACCCGCTGCACGTGCAGCTTTAGGAAAACTTGAGTTTTCATTTGGATCAGGAATAATTCCGGGCAATGGATTTATTTCGATAATATTTGGTTCGCCATTTTTATCAAGACGCAAATCTATTCTGCTCCAGTCTCTGCAACGTAAAACTTTGTATGTATCCATGCAAACTTTGTTAATCTTTGCCTCAAGTTCTTTTGTAATGTTTGCGGGGCAATCGAACACATCAAAATCATTTTCTTTAGTGTCGAGAATCCATTTTGCCTCGTATGAATAAAGGGGGGCAGTGCCTTCCGGATATTTATCATATCGCATCTCAATTGCAGGAAGAACTTTTAAATCGCCATTGTTGCCAAGCATTGCAACCGTAAACTCTCTTCCGGATAAAAATTCTTCAACCAAAGCAGATTGGTTATACTCGGATGTAATTCTTTCAATCTCTCTTTTAAGTTCTTCCTTGGTGTGAACGAATGAAGAGGCATAAATTCCTTTTCCCGATCCTTCGCTAATTGGTTTTACAATCATTGGAAAGTTAA
The DNA here is from genome assembly GCA_036796535.1 of Ignavibacteriaceae bacterium. Classification (GTDB taxonomy): domain Bacteria; phylum Bacteroidota; class Ignavibacteria; order Ignavibacteriales; family Ignavibacteriaceae; genus IGN3. Next base: position 2,482 of record DAIRCT010000120.1, on the reverse strand, counting down.
GGTTATGATTTTCAGCATCTTCAATTTTATCTGCAACAAAAAATTTTGCAGTAGGAACTTTGTAGTAACTTAAAATTTCTTTTGTGCGGGCTTTATCTAAACAAATTGCAAGTGTAAGAGCATCAGAACCTGTGTATGGGATCTGAAGCATATCAAGCATTGCGGGTATTTGCGCCTCGCGACTAACACCGTATGCTCCTTCGGCAATATTAAAAACGATTTCTGGTTTAAGTTCGCGAAATTTATTATAGGCATCTTCATTTGCTTCTATCAGTGTAACATCATTATAAAATGAAATTGCATCTTTAACAGCATTAATCGTTTCCCAAGTGTCCCACTCAGCAAACTTATCCATTTGTGAATTTAAATTTTGTATTTGATTATTCGGATTTGGAGACACGACTGCGGGGAAAGAATCACTTTCAGGTTTCACATTATATGCTAATGCAACGTTCAACTTCTTTTTAAAGAAGGAAGATAAAATATTTTCTCCTATAATTATTTTTACGATAGCAAATATAATGTTTATAAAATTTTTGTCAACAAGTTTTCAAAATGTCAGAAAAATATTTTTCATGACTCAGACCGTACTTAAGAGCGACTTTAAAAACTTTTTTTAAAATAATTTTTTGCTTTTAAATATTACTGATGTTCATCAGATAAGCTATTTATAGTAGTGAAAGCTATGCAGGTTGTTTTATAGTTAAGCAATCTTTGCGTAAGAAAGATTTTCTGAGTAGTGTTTGAGAAGATTTTTACGGATAACGGCGGAAAAATTTTTTTCTAACTTCGGATCATTTTCTATTAATTTGAACGCACTTTGCTTCGCTTCAAGAATTAATTCTGTGTCGTCAACAATGTTTGTGTACCTTAATTCAGGAAACCCGCTTTGCTTGGTTCCGAAAATATCTCCGGGACCACGAAGCTTTAAATCTATTTCGGCAATCCTAAATCCATCTAAATATTTTACCATCGATTGCAATCTTACAGAGGACTTGTACTTCTCCAATTGTACAGAAGATAAATAATCCAGCTCAAGTTCATTTGCATTTTGTTTAGCTGCAATTTCATCCTTAGTAATTAAAATGCAATAAGCTTGTTTATTGCTTCTTCCAATTCTGCCACGCAACTGATGCAACTGTGATAGTCCAAAACGATGTGCATCATTAATTAAGATTATATTTGCATCAGGGATATCAATTCCAACTTCGATTACAGTGGTTGAGACTAAAACATCAAACACCTTATCTCTAAACATTAGCATCGCTTCTTCCTTTTCCTGCCAGCTCATTCTGCCGTGAATCAGTCCAAGCTTTAGATTTTTAAGATGATTTTCTTTTAAATCTTCATAAAAGGAAGTTGCAGCTTTTAAATCTAATTTTTCAGATTCTTCTACTAATGGATAAACTAAAAATGTTTGGTAACCTTGTTTTGCTTTATCAATAATAAATTTATAAATCTCCGGAAGTTTTTTCTCACCGCGTAAAACGGTTTTAATCGGAATCCTATTTTTTGGCATTTCATCAATAACGGATAAATCCAAATCTGCATAAACTGTCATCGAAAGAGTTCTTGGAATCGGAGTTGCGCTCATAACAAGTACATCGGGAGTTTTGCCTTTGCTTTGAAGCTGAGCTCTTTGTTTTACACCAAAACGATGCTGTTCATCAATTACGATCAAGCCAAGATTATTAAACTTAACCTGCTCTTCAAAAATTGCGTGCGTGCCAATTATAATATCTGCTTCCTGTAATTCAATATCAGAAAGTTTTTTGTTTCTCTCAGATTTTTTTTGTCCGCCAAGTAATAAACTTACCTTAATTTCTTTTTCTTTGTGAACTGAAGAAAGTTTTCTCATCATCTCAGAAATATTTTTTGCATGCTGATCAGCTAAAATTTCTGTCGGCGCCATAAGAGCCGCTTGAAATCCATTATCAACTGCAATCAACATTGCAATTAAAGCAACAATCGTTTTTCCGCTTCCAACATCGCCTTGCAAAAGTCTGTTCATCGGTTTTTCAGATAACATATCTTTTTTTATTTCGCTTAAAACTTTTAACTGAGACTTTGTCAGTTCAAACGGGAGAGTTTTGATGAAATCAGAAACAAGTTTGGTCTTAATCTCCATCTTGTTACCAATAAGCTTGGTTTGATAATTATTCTTCCTCAGCGCAACCAGCAGCTCGATGTAAAACATTTCTTCAAACTTAAATCTGCGTTTTGCCTGCTCAAACAATTCTTTGCTTTGCGGATAATGATAATTTTTTACGGCGGTTATTAAGTCAATCAATTTGTGCTGTTCAATAATTTCTTGCGGTAAAGTTTCTTCAAGCTTATCTGCGTAGTTCTCAACAGCATAGTGAATGATGCGGCGTAAGCTTAAATCGCCAATATTTGTTTGCTTAAGTTCTTTTGGGATTCTGTAAAAAGGAATAATCTTTCCCGTGTTAAGAAAACTTTGTGATTCTTCTTCTGTTATCTT
>DAIRCT010000119.1:0-5839 GCA_036796535.1 Ignavibacteriaceae bacterium | reverse complement strand
ATCAATTGTAAAACTTATGTAACAAAGCTCATTTGACCCGTTTATCCTGATTTATTTGAGTAGCTTATCCTCAAATAAATATTACATTCTACAAAAATAATTTTTGTGCAGTCATCAATTAGGTTGATGCCACAACAGGATAATATGTCTTACAGCAATCATAAATTTCACATTCCCGTAATGGGCACGGGTCACTCAATAGATACTCCAATTAGAGTAGCTCACTTTGGTATTTCATCAGTTATGTCAATTGTAGATGATGTTTTAATTGATAAAATCTGCAAACATTATTGTGAAAAATATAATTTACCGTTTAATGAAACTTCAAAAAAAGATCCGTATGCACGATCAAAAAGAATTACACAATATCTAAATGCAGTTGGTAAGATCGTTTCACAAAATCTGGATGAAATTAAAAAACTTCCGTTTTATAAAGACAATGATAAAAGTAAATATTTTGAATTGCTTCCAGATAGCAGTCTGCTAAAACAAAAGTATAATCTATTGTTTACACTTAAGGATGATAATGAAAAATCAAAATTAGAAAGTGAACTAACAAACTTAATGTCGGCAGGTTCTATTGATGTAAATATTATGTCGAAAGTTGATAGGACTAACTACGCAAAAGACGGAACTATTTTAAGTGATGAATTTACTGACGCAAAAGCTGCACTGCGTGGGTTTGCAGAAAGTGATTTAAGTTCTTCGGTGGTTTTCTCAGCAGGATTTAACAGAAGTTTATTTGGTTATCTTATACAGTTTAAAGATTTTTATCGCAATGAATCCGGCGAGTTAAAGAAAAAAATTATTATAAAAGTCAGTGATTATCGCTCAGCTTTAATACAAGGGAAATTTTTAGCAGCAAAAGGTTTGGAAGTCAGTGAGTTTAGAATTGAATCCGGATTAAATTGTGGTGGACATGCTTTTGCTTCACAAGGATATTTGCTTCCTTCGATACTTAGTGAATTCGCCGATAATAAAAATCAGCTTAATGAACTATTCAGACCAATTATAAAAAATTATTATGATAAAGCTGGATTGACTTTCCCAGAATCTGCAATGAGTGAACCGCCGCTAATTACCGTTCAGGGTGGAATTGGAACCAGCGGTGAAGCAATGAGATTGTTGGTAGATTTTGGATGTGACTCAACTGGATGGGGAAGCCCATTTTTACTGGTTCCTGAAGCAACTTGTGTTGATGATGAAACTTTAAATCTTTTGATGAATGCAAAAAAAGAGGATCTTTATTTAAGCAATGCTTCTCCATTAGGAGTACCGTTTAATAATCTGCGCAAAACAGGTTCTGAAAATTGGACAAAGGAACGCGCTGAAAAAGGGACTCCTGGTTCTGCCTGCCCTAAAGGATTTTTATTTTCCAATAAAGAGTTTACTGATAAACCAATTTGCACCGCTTCAAGACAATATCAAAAACTTAAAGTTGAAGAGATATCAAAATCAGATTTGCCTGAAGATGAAAAAACAAAATTACTCAATTCCGTTTTTGAAAAAGTTTGTTTGTGTGAACATCTTGGGAATGGTGCATTAATAAAATTAGGTATTACTCCTAAGATGAATTCACCCCAATCCATTTGTCCTGGACCAAATGTTGTTTGGTTCAACAGGGAATATTCACTTAAAGAAATGGTTGATCACATCTATGGAAAAAGTGAATCATTAGTTTCTACAGAACGTCCACATATGTTCTGCCAGGAAATTGAACTGTATGTTAATTACTTTGAAAAAATAATCAGCACTATGGGTGATACGCCTGCAGAAATAAATTATCTCGAAACTTTTAGAGAAAATTTAGAAAATGGTATGGATCTAATCTTAAAAATCTCCGAACAGAATCCTTATCCCAATGAAAATTTAAAATCAATTCCGGATTTTGTTGAAACACAAAGATCAAAATTGAAACAACTGAGCATAATCAAACAAGAACTTTCTTTAGCTGTAAATTTTTAGAATAGGATTAATTTATAAAGCTTTAACACTTAATGCTTTTCTGAAACTTCCTCAAAATTATTTCTGAATGCCGATAATTGCTTCAAAAGTAGAAGAGTAAATCTAATTGTTTCCCATCTTTTAGCTGATTGATCATAGAAATGATTATGGGAATTTTAAAAGTCTCAAATATTATTTTGAATTCTAATTAATTTAGACTTGACTTTAGAGCCCGAAATCTCAATTTTCTCACCACAGATTTTATCCTTTGCTTACAGGAGTTTCACATTATGCCTAAAAAGCTTATTCCGGTTTTAATATTTTTTCTTTTAGTTACTACTTCAATACAATCTCAAACAGTTATAAGTAAATACGCTGGTGAGTTTATGGCGCTTGGCGTTGGTGGAAGAGCACTTGGTATGGGCGGTGCATTTGTTGCAATTGCCAATGATGTAACTTCAGGATATTATAACCCAGCCGGACTTGCTAATATTAATTATCCACAACTTTCATTAATGCATTCAGAACAATTTGGTAATCTTGTTAACTACGATTACGGAGCTGTTGTGATTCCTTACAGTACAGATATGAGTTTTGGATTAAGTATTATGAGATTAGGTGTTGATGGAATACCCGATACACGCAATGCTCTTTATGATGCAAACGGCGATGGAATTATTGATATTAAAGATGATCGCCTTGATTATAGTAAAATTACGGAATTCAGTAATCAGGATTGGGCGTTTTATTTATCTTTTGCAAAAAGACAATCTGAAAATTTTTACTGGGGAGTTAATGCTAAAATTATCAGAAGAGATTTAGCCGAGTATGGGGCAACAGGAATTGGATTTGATGTGGGCGCTTACTATGTGCCAATGGAAAATTTATTTCTGGGTGCAAATTTACAAGATGCTACTACTACTTTAATTGCCTGGAATACCGGAAGGAACGAACTTGTTTCGCCTACACTAAAAGTAGGAGGCGCCTATAAGTTTGTAGAAATTCTTGGTGGCTATATTATGCCGGCTCTGGATTTAGATATAAGATTTGAAAACCGAAGGTTTGCATCTAATTTTAATATTGGTCCCGTTAGTTTTGATATGCATGCTGGTTTTGAGTATAACTTTAAAAATGTTGTTTCTGTAAGAGCTGGATATAGTGATGTCAAACAATTTACTGTGGGCGCAGGTGTTAAGTTACCAAAGCTTAATATAGATTATTCATTTGCAAGATTTACTGCTTCAGAGATTGACAGACTGCCCGATACACATAGGATATCTTTAATGCTAACATTAGAAGAACCAAGATTTTTGCGAGATGGTTTCTAAAAAAATTCATAACGAAACGGATCTAACAAAAAAAATCCTTATTCAAACGAATAAGGATTTTTTATATCAAATAATACAAATGGAGTAAACTTAAATTATCAGACCAAATTGCTGATTATTTTTTAATCAGTTCTTTTATCTTATTTACAAAAATATCTTTTTCAACTAGTCCAACGTGCGAATCAACTACATTACCTTTTTTATCTATTACAAATGATGTCGGAATTGATCTAATACCTCCGTAATCAACAACAACTTTATCATCACCATAAACAACAGGATAATTAATACCATACTCCTTAACAAAACCGGGAACATCCTTAATGGTTTTATCTCTGTCTAAAGAAATTCCAATCACAACAACATCTTTTTTAAATTCTTTTTGAATAGAGATTAAATCAGGAATTCCTCTTCTGCAAGGTGGACACCAGGTGGCCCAAAAATCTATTATCACAATCTTGCCCTTATAATCAGAAAGCTTAACTGTTTTATCATCAACAGATTTAAGAGAAAAATTTGGGGCTTTATCTCCATCTTTCTCTACCGCTAAAATGTTTTCAGAAATGATTTTATTAGAACGGGCTTCTATGCCATTGCCACTAACGATAATGATAGAGACGATAATGACTAAACTTAAAACAAGTTTTTTTACCATTAACATTTTCCTTTTTTAGTTAAATCAATTATTTAAATTATTTTCAGTTTGTACAGGTTTATAATTTGGGGGATACGGACCGTGCTCAGGTTCTTTTCTTGTATTGTTTACAATAAAAAATATCAGGAGTATTAAAAGAATAATAACCGTCCAAATAGAATTTTTGTGTTCAGGGTTAATCAGTGGGTTTTTTTCAACCGCCTGTTTACCAATCTTTCTTTCGCGATTTATTTTATTATTTTTTTTTGCCATAAGTGCTTTGTAAGATGCTATTATTGTTATTTCGTTTCATTAACTTAAGTATTGATGGTAATAAAAAAAACAGATTTGTTAGGGTAAAAATTGTATCCGTTATTATGTTAACACAAAAAATCAAGCTTCGTTAAAAAAGAATATATGACTATTAAAAGATTTAAGCTCAACAAATAATCCTTTTTCTAAAATTTCTTTTTTTGATCTTTTATAATAAGTGTCATTTAAAATATCTGAAAGAGTAATTTCATCTTCCGGAATATTTAGTTCAAACTTAAGTCTGCATCTTGAAGTTGAATTATTATAATTGACAACCACAATGCTAACCTCGCTGCCATAACGCCATTGCCAGGCAAATAGATTGGTGAAAGTGTTATCATTATCACCAGCGGGTAATGTTTCAAGAAATTTCCAATCACCGTTTCTAAATATTTTTGATTTAGTAACTTTAAATAAATTACGATAAAATTCCTTGATCTTCTCATCTTGCTTCTCTTCCGGTTCCCGACCTAATTGCAAAGGAAGCTTTACTTTCTTCCCTTCGCATTGACCATCAAAATAAAATGCCATTCCTGGAATTGTACTAATTATCACTGCGGCAGCAATAGAACGCTCTCTTCCAAACTTTACAATAGCTCGATCTTCATCATGATTTTCTAAAAATCTTACTGATTTTTGTTGATAACTCTCTTCAGCATGAAGGTGATCTTTAATTGATTGAACATCTCCTCCCACAAGTCTATCAGTCAATCTTTTATCATAAGTAAAATCAAAACCAAGTTTTTGTAACTGCCATTCCAAATCCCAATAAGTTTCGGCAATAAAAATAAAATCTTTTCTTTTTTTCTTAACAGCAGTAATAGCTTCTTCCCAAAATTCTTTTTCAGGACGTTCAAAACCATATTTTTTTATAACTCCAATCCAGGTGTTATAAAACACATTATTAAGAGGAAGCATTGCCATATCGCATCTTACCCCATCGCATATATCAGTAAGATTTAATAAAATATCGATAAGAAATTTCCTTGCATCCTTACTGTAAAAATTAATTTGTGCAGTATCTTTCCAGGGAGGAAATAAGGGGTCGCGTCCGTGTGCAAGATATTCATTTTCATTTGCAGGTGATTTATAAAAAGTATATGGATCGTTCTTAAAGATAAACTCATCGGCGGGCAAAAATATTTCTTTGTTGGTCCATATCAATGAAGACTCTGCACTAAAGTGATTGCAAACAAAATCCAGAATTAGTTTAATTCCCTTTTTGTTTAATCTTTTTTTTAGCTGGATTAAATCTTCTAAATTTCCAAGAGTTGGATTAACATCATATTTGTCTATAGAGTAGGGTGAACCAATAATATCTTCGTCTTTCCAGTCTTTTAGAACAGCATTATATGAAGTAATAAGTTCGGGTTCGTAGCAATATTTTTTTACAATTTCAGGATTGGTTTTCCATATTCCCATCAACCAAATCAAATCATAACCAATTTGATTCCAGTAATCTATTTGAGTATCGGGTATCGAAGATAAATTTTTATTTTTCCCAAATCGTTTTAACCAAACACGTGTGTTAATTTCAAGTAGTCTAGGGTTTTTATTCATTTTGCAGGATAGTTAAAAATTCTAAATAAAATTACAGTACAAAGATAATTAAATTAATACT
>DAIRCT010000118.1:0-6136 GCA_036796535.1 Ignavibacteriaceae bacterium | reverse complement strand
TCGAAATCTTCGATGAAATGCTCGAGTGCGAAAAACAAGGTAAACAATACCAAACAAGATTAGACCCACCACCCGCAGATCCACGTGTGGCGCATAAATTATGAATTCACGAAATATAAAATATTAAAAGAATGAAGTAATGAAACCAGACATTTCTGAATTCTCTTATGGTTTTGCGTTAGTTGATGAATTGATTCACTGGCACGGAATGCAATTATCAGCCGTTCCAATATATCCATCTTTATACGAGGAGGGTCAATCAGGAATCGGGTATGATGTCTTTCTAAATACAGTGGGATTTCCTTTATTCTTACAATTTAAACTTTCGGATTGCTTATTGCGCCGTAATTCTCGTGAATGCAGAATGGGCTTACTTAATGTACCTTTCTATCGTATTAAATTGAGGCCTACTCGTTATTCTCATCAGCATCCATCTTTAGTTGCTCTTGAAACTAATGGTAACTTAGTTTTTTATGCAGCTCCTTTATTCCACTTACCTAACGAACTAAATAATGCATTTTTAAACAGACAAATCTTAGATCAATCTGTACTTATTAAGCCTTCATCTATTGGCCAACTTCCAGATGATAGAGCTCATAGTGTCTCTTTTGAAAATTCATACTTAGGTTACCTTTTTTCAGAACCAAAAAAAATAGGAAACATTTATAGTTTTGAAAAACTAAATGAACAGTTAATGACGGATTTTAAGAAGGAAAAATTTGTTAATCTTTCTGAGAGCTATTTATCTCAACTCGCACGGACAATGATTAGCATATTAATTGAAAATATTCGTGAGAAATCTAAGATCAAGGAAATTGATTTTAGTAAGCTATTGGATTCTTTAAGACCATTAAAGCTTGTATCATATCTTGCTCGGACATTTTATGATTGTGATTTTTTAATTATTACTAGTAAGAAATAATTTAACAAATATCTTTTAAGGGAAAGCGAACTAATAATGCATACACTCTTCACTAAAGTTGATTACACAATTTCTTTACTTATTGAATATATAGATATGGGAATAATCGGGCTGCCTGAGATACAAAGACCTTTTGTTTGGAACACAGCAAAGGTGCGTGATCTTTTTGATTCTATGTATAAAGGTTTTCCTGTGGGTTATCTTTTGTTTTGGTCAACAACAAATGGAGGGCAAGCAAAACAAATAGGTACAAATAGTAAGCAACTTTCTCCACGATTACTTATTGTTGATGGGCAGCAGAGATTAACTTCACTATATACTATCATTAAAGGGAAACCTGTCCTGAATGAAGATTATCAGGAGAAAAAATTAAGTATCGCTTTTCGTCCCAAAGACGCTCAATTCGAAGTAATGGATGCTGCAATTCTTCGTGATCCCGAGTTTATCCCCGATATATCAGTAATCTGGGATAACTCTACTTCACATATCCGCTTCGTAAATGATTTCATCAAAAAACTTAATGATCAATTCCCATTAACAAAGGAGATGGAAGATACAATCAGCCATAATATAGATAGATTATATGACCTTCAACATTATCCATTTACAGCGTTAGAATTATCATCAAACATTGATGAAGAGGAAGTTGCAAAAGTCTTTGTAAGAATAAATAGTCAAGGTGTTAAATTAAATCAAGCTGATTTTATACTAACTCTTATGTCGGTTTTCTGGGATGAGGGCAGGAAAAATCTCGAGGGATTTTCTAGAGATTGCAAAAAACCTTCAACCAGTGGCCCCTCCCCTTTTAACTATTTTATTCAACCTAGTCCTGATCAATTGCTAAGAGTTTGTGTCGGTCTTGGATTTAAAAGAGCCAGATTAAAATATGCTTATTCTATATTGCGGGGTAAAGATTTACAAACTGAAAAATATTCCGACGAAAAAAGAATTGAACAGTTCGAAATTCTTAAACAGTCGCAAAAGTATTCCTTAGATTTAACTAACTGGCACGAGTACTTAAATTGTTTAAAGCTTGCAGGTTTTAAAAGTTCCTCAATGATAAGTTCAGATACAGGATTAATCTACAGTTACGTTTTTTATCTTATGGGTAAACAAGCATTCAAAGTTGATCATTTTAAACTCAGAAAATTGATTGCGAAATGGTTTTTTATGCAAGCCATCACAAGAAGATACAGCAGCTCACCGGAAACTATTATGGAAGGTGATCTTGCCCGCTTTCGTGAAAAGGAAACCTCTGCTGATTTTAGCAGCGTATTAGACAAACTTATTAATGATGCACTAACGGACGATTTTTGGAATATTACACTGGTTAATGATTTGTCGGTTTCATCTGCAACATCCCCTGCATTGTTTGCTTATCAGGCCTCATTAGTTATACTTGATGCCCGTGTGCTATTTTCTAATATGAAAATATCCGAATTCTTTGATCCGTCTATAAAAAAAATTAAAAATATTGAGAGACACCATCTCTTTCCAAGAAACTACCTTAAGAAAATTGATATTAAAGAAATAAAGGAAACTAATCAAATAGCAAATTATGCGTTTGTAGAGTGGACAGATAATATTGAGATCTCAGATAAATCACCTTCTGAATATCTACCTCAATATTTGAGGCGAATTACTCCTGAAGAAAAGAATGACTTATATTATTGGCACGCACTCATGGATAATTGGGAAAATTTAGATTACAATAAATTCTTAGAAGAGCGCAGAAAACGAATTGCAAAAATAATTCGTGCTGGTTTTGAAAAATTAACCCAATAAGGTTAGACTAAAAATTTTAGATAACGATATATAATTATATCGAATGGATGAGAACCTATTCGTCAAAATCCAGTTGTAGAAAAATTAAAAGAATTTTAATAGAACAAGTTAGTGATTTCATTTATGGTCATCATTCAAATACTTAATCATTCAGAGATGATCTAATCCAATATCGATCAATCATCTAAGTTTTCGTTATTAAAGCCTCACTTAGATGAGGCTTTAATTTTCTTTCTGGTTTTGTTCGAAGGGATGGAAGCTTTATTTGGTGCTCGTTTCATTTGTTCCTTTGGTCGATACTTCTTCCTAATGTTGATGATTGTCTTATGAGAAACATCATATCCGATTGCTAATTCCGGAATAGTATTTTTTGATAGTCCTATCTCTGCTTTCACCTCCTCGGGCAGACGGTGCATTTTTTTCTTTTGCTGATTTGTAGCCAGCCAATCCTCATAGTTCTGTTTTGCAGTACCGACTATCAAATGCTCGGGATTAATACAAGACTTGTTTCCACATAAATGTCTCACCATTAATCCTTCCGGAATGTCTCCCTTCGAAATAGTATAAGAATATCTATGTGCCTTCCATTCCTTATTCTTACGCTTTAATTTAGCATAACCGTCTCGGTCTTTGCGGTGTGATTCACAGATGAAGCAGCCCTTATCATTTATGTAATAATAAATTGGCTTCGCCCCATTCCTTATTCCCGATGGTTCAATAAATTTTTCGACCTTCCCCATTTATTTTGCCTCCAAATATTCAATTAAAATCATTCGCACCATTAAACTGATGCTTACGCCTTTATTGTTAGCAGCATCAGCCAACTTTTTAAAATTGCTTTGATCCAACCGGCTTTGCACCGGCAAAGTTTTTTGTTTCATTTTTTCCTCTTAGGAATAATTTTAGAAATGTGTGTTAGTGTAATTGAATAACTAAATTCAAATCACAACGGAAATAAAATGATGGGTTTAGGTGATATCAACGTGATAATATGCAAAATCAATTATAACTTATTTACAAAACCTCTAAATTAAACTCAAAAGTATTCAAATCGATTTTGCAAAAGCTAGTCTATATTTATCAAATACAAGATGAAAGATTTTTAAGAAATGTATACAAACTAAATGATGTAATTTCTTACATATTGTTAAGTCGTTTTTCTTTTTTATCAGATCTACACACTTAACCCAGTATCTTTATGGTACCAAATAGGGGACCCATTTTAATTTGTTTCTAGCCCCTGGAGTTAATAAACAAGTTCACTTTTTTATCATCTAATGATAAGAAACGATCATTTGAAAATTTTATAATTCCATTATTAAAAAATGGAGTTTTAGATTAATGATACCGGAAACAAAAGTATTAGATACTTATAGTGACCCCAAGTATGTGGTTCAAGTGGGCAAATATCACGGAGTAATTTTAATTGACTATACCCCTGATAAAAAATACGAGTTATTTATTGATTTAACTTTAGTTAAGAACGATAAATTCTTCGTGACCTTCTTTGCTAAGATGGAGTACAATGAGACCTATACTGCAGCAGAATCCAAATTCGGTTACAACGATGAAGCTTCTGCGAAAGCCAAATACTATTTCAGGAATACTCCTTTTTTTGAAGTACCGGAAAAGTTTAGCAGCTTTATGCCCATCAGACCGGAAATGTTTATTGATTTAGTTAAGAAGACTTTAAAGGAAGTTTATAACATCTGTGATGAGTTTGTTTATTTTATTGTGCCGGATAAAGAAATAGAAAAATATTACGCCCAGTATAAAGACGAGGGAGAGCTAATCTCATACGATACTATAAATGATTATTTCTATGTGTGTAAATCATTGTTTTATTGTTTCGCAACAAAATTACAAAGACTAATAATAGATGATTATAATTTTCAGGAGTTCCCTAAGATTATACTTGGTTGTACCTGGATTAAAGAACTTGAACTCTATGAATTGCTTATCAGTGAAATCCCGGAAGAATTAACTATCCTTAATAATTTGAAAATACTTTCCTTTAAGCTTAGGTTCTTAACTAAGCTGCCTTCTTCCCTTAATAGACTAACTAATCTTGAAGGTCTCAAACTCGAACGAACCAGTATTTCGGAATTACCCGATAATTTGTTCGAGCTTTATAATCTTAAAGAATTACAAATTATATGTAACGAAGGAATAAAGAACTTGCCGGATAAAATTTCACAACTAAACAATCTTGAATCTCTTTATGCATACTCTAATGAAATTAAAGAATTACCAAAAACACTTTTTAGATTGGAGAAATTAATAGTGCTGCACCTGGCAGAAAACAAAATAGAAGAAATTCCTGCAGAGCTAACGGCATTGCCAAACTTGAAAGTTCTAAATCTAAGCAGCAACAAACTAAAGAATATTCCTGATGATCTGTTTGAAATGAAATCAATTGAGGAAATAAATCTTTCTGATAATCCAATGCTGAATAAAGATGAAGTTTATGGTTTACTTATAAAGTCTGGTAGAAGAGATAAAATAAATTTAGTTTTGTGATGAATCATATTTATTATTTAATTTTAACTTATAAGGTATTTACTTAGTGAAAAAAGCAACAATATTATATGGTGGGGATGAACTTAAAAAAATAGATATTTATAATATGTTAAAAGATTTTAATGGCTATGGAAATTTCAATGGGAAATATTGGTTTGTGGGTATGGAAGAGAATTGGAATTTTGATTGTGATAATGACATAAGAAAAAGTATTCGATTAAAAGATATTGAATACTATTCTCATAAAACAGCAAGATTTGAGGATAGCAAATGTGAGTTTGAAAAAAGAGCCAATTCTGGGAAAACATTCGAACGAGGAATAAAAAAAATAATTCTAGAGATACTTGAACCTAATCAAGAAAAAATAGACCAAATTTTATTTAATAATGCATTTATTACCAATTCCACTTTTATCCCTATTAATAAAAATTATATAGAAAAAAAGATAGAGCTATTTGAGACAGATCTAAATAAATATAGAAAAGATCTTGATGATTATAGAACTAAATTGAAATCGATGTGGTCGCAAAACGAACATATTACTTTCTGTTTATCCTCAAGTTATATTGATGATTTCTTTTCAATTTTTGGTATAGATAAAAATGATAATCTTGATAATATCATAAGTATTCCTCGAAGTCAGAAAAATGGAATCTGGCAGTTTACACGAATAGAATGTGAAAATGGTTTAATCTTTGTGCTCTACCATCCAAGTTATCCTTCCTTTGATTTATACATCGCGGATATAAAACAAAGAATAGTTGAAGAGATTAACGAGTATTCAAAGAATAAGTACTAAACCTAATATTAAGCTGGTCCATATCACAGCTTTTGTACATCCTTTAAATATTCCGCCAAAGAAATACCAAACTATTAGTAAAATAATTATTTCCATCACACGGGAAAACT
>DAIRCT010000117.1:0-6180 GCA_036796535.1 Ignavibacteriaceae bacterium | reverse complement strand
TTACCTGATGCAACATAAAAATGCATTCCGATATACTCAATCAATATGTTATAAGGGGATTATTACTGTGATATAGAATCAATAATGATTATAAATAACCATACATAGTTTAACCAGTTCTTTAATTTTTATTTCATTCTGCAAACAATCAAAAGCTATTTTCTTATTTTGTTATACCGTTAGTCAAACATTCCAGGAGTTCATTGTGGATATCCCGAACAAAATGATTTACGAAGCATTTAAAACTGTTTTCAACAACAAGGATTGTTTGGTTGATGTTTACGAAATAAAAAAATGATCAACACCTAACAAAGGAAATTCCTGAAAATCTTGAAAAACTTTTACCTGAAAAAACTATTGCTAAAATTTTGAAAATATTTTATTTCTTCTTTACTAGCATCAATGTCAAATCATCAGCGGGGAGTGAATTACCAATGTAATTTTTATTATCCTTAATAAATGATTCAATCAACAAGTTTGCAGAAAGATTTCCATTTCTTAAAAGAAGCTCTCTTACCCGTTCTTCACCATATTCAATCTCTTCTGATGTTGCCTCAGTTAATCCATCTGTATATAGAAAAAGTGAATCATCCTTGTTCATAAAGAAATTTTCTACGGTGTAATTCATTTCATTAAATAACCCAATCGGAATTCCTGTTGCATTAATAGGCAATAAATTTCCATCGGAAAGTAAAAATGGTGGGTTGTGTCCCGCATTGCAAATTTCAACTTCCCCGGTAGGACTTGCCTTTCCGAAAACTATCGTTGCATAGTTTGTATTCATAGTACTTTCGCAAAAGAGACGATTTGCTTTTTCAACCAATTCGGATAACGGCAATCCGAATGAAAGCAAACTGTGAATTAATGCGTGCAGATGCGACATCATTAAAGAAGCCGCGACCCCCTTACCTGAAACATCCCCCAATGCAAACAAGATTGTGTTATCCGATAATTGTATCATATCGCAAAAATCGCCGCTAACAGGTCCGGCAGGACCATAGTGATAACATAATTCCCATCCGTTAACGGTAAGATTATTTTGTGGCAGCATATTCCTCTGAATCTTTGCTGCAAATTCAAGATCAAGTTCCAGCGCTTTTTGCTGATGAGCACTAAGATCATCAAGACAAACGGTAATAAGCGGATCAGCAATCAGACGCTCAGTTTCAATTTGTCCTTTGCAAATCTCACAGATTCCGTATGAACCGCTATCAATTCTTTCAAGTGCCGCATCAACCTGTTTAAGCAGATTAAAAAATTGTTCTGAATCGGGTAAATTCTTTTCTACTTTAAGTAGTCTTTCCCGCCTTTCAACCAATTGATTTCTTAGTGGAGATAGATAAAAAGCATCCATATTATCACTCCTGTTTTAATTCTTTCAGAATAATATAAATTGATTAAGTGGACATTTCAAATAAATTATGATAGGTGGGTATTTGTCTCTGATATTTACCTTATCTGACATTTAACTTTTTAAGGTTTTTCAACAAAAAATATTTTTTTCACCAAGCAGATGTTACTTTTGCTATGAAAAATTAATTTTTTATTTATATCGATAATGAATTTATCTTTTAAAATAAAAAAGATTTATCCGCCAACTCATTTTTATACCTATTTGATAATTTCTGCCGCTTTACATTTTTTTGTCCCGGTAAAACAAATAGTTAGTTTTCCTTATATTTTAATTGGAATCATCCCTGTTATAGCAGGGGCAGTACTCAACATTTGGGCTGATGGTATTTTCAAGAAACAAAAAACCACTGCTAAACCTGATCAGAAACCAACTATACTTATTGATTACGGACCTTTCAAAATTTCCCGCAATCCAATGTACCTTGGAATGGCTTTGATGCTGATAGGCACTGGTGTTTTACTTGGTTCTGTTTCCTCATTTATTGGCGTAATTATATTTATTGCAGCAATGGAGATTTATTTCATCCCTGATGAAGAAAAAACCATGCGTGAAACTTTTGGCGAAAATTTTGAACAGTATAAAAGAAGAGTAAGAAGATGGATTTAACCTTACTTCACGCACTAAAACAATAATCTTCCATCATTAATTTCTGCCAAATATCATTTTCTATTGTTCTTTTCATTCGCTAAACAGCTATTTTTTGTGTGAATTTTTACAACTTTTAATTTCGAATAAGTAAAAAGAATGTCGGAGCGATTTTTTGCTGTCTTATCAGAAAATAAACACCTTTTAATTATAAGTGTCTTTACTTTTCTGCTTATTTACCTTTCAACATTTACCAAAAGCTATGGCTATTTTATTGATGAGTTCTATTACATTGCGTGTGCAAACAATCCTGCATTTGGATATGTTGATCATCCACCGCTTGCACCTTTACTACTTACTGTTTTCCAATTTCTTTTTGGCAGCTCTGTTCATGCTATAAGATTTCTTCCGGCACTTGCTGCTGCTTCAGCAGTTTTTTATACAGGAATCCTTACAAAAGAAATCGGTGGAAATAAATTTGCACAGTTTCTTGCCGCCTGTTCGCTTGCTGCAATGCCGGTAACAATTGCATTCGGCACCTTTTACTCTATGAATGCTTTTGAACCATTGCTTGCCGTTTTGCTTTTGCTTCTTACAACAAGAATGATCAAATCTGAAAATTACAAGCTCTGGATACCTGCCGGTGTTATAATGGGTTTGGGTGTGATGTACAAACACACGTTTGGAGTTTTTATTATTGCGCTTTTGTTTGCTGTAATCTTATCCCGTAAATGGAAACTTTTATTCAACAAGTGGTTTGTTATCGGTGGATTAATTGGGTTTTTAATTTTCCTTCCAAACATAATCTGGCAGATATTAAATGATTTTCCCTCGCTTGAATTTTACAGAAACATAAGTACAGATAAAAATGTTTATACTCCCCCGCTTGATTTTATAATGGGACAAGTAATGTATATGTCTCCATCGATAGCACCTGTCTGGATTACTGGAACTTTTTATCTTTTATTCTCAAATCATTTTAAGAATTATCGTTTTCTATCAATACTGTTTGCGGGGTTATTCATTTTTATGATGCTCTCCGGTACAAGCAGACCAGATCGTCTTGCTTTTGCATATCCTGCAGCATTTGCTGGTGGAGCTTTATTTTTTGAAACTATTTTATCAAAGTTTAATCTGCGATTGTTAAAGGTTCCCATAGTTATCTTTTTATTTTCCGGATTGGCGTTGTCATTTCCTATTCTTCTGCCTTACTTCAGTTACGATTTCTCTCAGAGGTACACAGATTGGTTAGGAATTAATACCGAACTCGAAAAAGGTAAAAAGCCCCCTCTGCACCAAATACTTGCAGACAGAATCGGTTGGGAAGAAAAAGTTAAGCTGGTTGTTAATGCTTACAACAGTTTATCCGAAGAAGAAAAAAAGCAAACAATAATTGCCGCAGGTAATTACGGACAGGCGGGAGCAATTGAATTATTTGGAAAGCCATATAATCTTCCACCTGTTGCCTGTTCGCATAACAATTATTATCTATGGAGTAAAGACAGAGTTAATGGCTCTATCCTTCTGCAGCTTGATAAAGAAAGGGATTATAGTGGACTTAAAAATTTATTTGACAGCGTAGAAATTTTCCCTGGCAAGTACACAAACAAATATGTTTCAGATCACGAAAACAATCTTGTTGTATTTATCTGCCGCGGACCCAAAATCCCGCCAATAGAAATGTTAGAAAGAAGTAAGAATTATCATTAATATTTTTTTCAACTAAGCCATTTAGAATAATTTTCAGTTGATATAACCTCAAAGGACGAATCCGGATAGTTTTTCTGCCATGCTGCCGGAGGTTTGTTTTTTTTCTCTTTCCATTTTAATTCATAAGCAAATAATTTCCCCTCTCTTTCTTCTATAAGATCTATTTCCTGTTTATCGTATGTTCGCCAAAAATATCTGTTACAAACTACCCGTGAGCAGCTTAGAAATTTTATGCGTTCGCTCATCATATAATTTTCCCATAATATTCCTTTGTCATTTCTAAGATTTATCGAACTGAAGTTTGCGACAATTGCATTGCGGATTCCGTTATCAAAAAAATACCATTTGGAATTTTTTACAACCTCTTTTCTCAGATTCCTGCTAAAACCGTTTAAACGATAAATGACAAAAACTTTTGAAAGAAGATCAAGATATTTTTCAACCGTATTTTTTGACATTCCAATTTGTCTTCCAAGTTCTTCAATCGAAACTTCATTACCGGTTTGATAAGCAATTAACTTAAGAAGCTCAATCATTTTGGAAGAATTTTTTATGTTTTCAAATGCAAGAATATCTTTAAGCAGATATGATGTTACGAGGTCCCGAAGATATACTGCCTTATCATCAGGATCGCTGATATTAATTATCTCCGGCATATTTCCATAAACTAATCGCTGTAAAAGATTATCATATCTTTCTTCAGGTTTTTCAAACTGCAGGAACTCATTTTCTGAAACAGGATAAAGCACAATTTCATACTTTCTTCCCGTTAATGGTTCGCCTGTAAGATTAGCAATATCAAAGGCTGATGACCCCGTTACAATAATTTTTAAATTTTCAAATGAGTCAACTATCAACTTAAGTATGCTGCCAATATCCGGAACTTTCTGTGCCTCATCTATTATAAGTAAGGCGGTACTGCCCAAAATGTTTTTATAATTTTGAACGCTTCTCCTTCTCAACATCTCATGAACTGCAAAGTCTTCTCCGTTCCAGAAAATATATTTTTCATTAACAGATTTCAGATATTCTTTTAAAAGGAAAGTTTTGCCAACTCTTCTGGCGCCCTGTAAAACAACCACCTTTCCTGGCTTTACTTTACTTTCGAGCAGATTTTGGGCTTTTCTTGCTATTATCATAAAAATACCGCTAATTAACTGACGGAATTTACATTAAATACGTCATCGAGTCAACTGAATTTTACATTTTTTTACTTCCGGAAAATAAAATTGGCCACTTCGAATAAAAAAGAAAAAGGTATCAATTAGCAGGATGGAATATGATTCAGTTATTGCAAATGATTATGATGGGCTTACTCAGTTGTTTGATGAAGTTACAATTCATCCTGGTATTTTCAAGAATGAATATGTTTCCAACCACGAAAATAATCTTGTTGTACTTGTCTGCCGCGGACCTAAAATCCCTCCGATTGAAATGCTGGAAAGAAGCAAGAACTTTTATTAATCTCAAATGAGAAAGTTATCTTGAGCCTGCATTAACTCATATCTATGCTATAAAAAATTTTTTTATATATACAATGATTTTGAATATTTTTTTTTAATTTAATATCCATCGACGGATTAAAATAAAATCCGTCCCCAAAAAACATTTAACAATTCATAGGAGGCAAACTATGTTCAGGCAATTTTTATCCCTCACCTTATTACTCACCATATCGTTGTGCGTTTATGGTCAGGATATGAACAAGGGATCAGTGGAAACAAAATACAAGAATATATATGCTGCTGTATTAAAAATTCTTGATAACGGCAATGTTGACGAACTGGGTAATTATGTAGATAAGAATACTGTTGAGCATGATACAGATTATACAATAACTACAAAAACCGGACTCGAAGGGGTAAAAGATATTTTCCGGTATTATCATAACATCTTTCCCGATATGAAAACTACTATTAATTTAGTGGCTGTTTCCGGAGATACATTGTTAGCATATATAAGCCAAACGGGTACTACCTCGCAGCCATTTATGGGAATGCCTGCGGGACAAAAAATGACAATGAATATGGTGGATCTGATTGTATTTAAAGATGGCAAAATGATTGAACACCGTGGGTTTACCGCTAATACCGATTTGATGGAAATGATGCAGCACGATAGTATGATGAAAAAAGAATAGATTATAATTTGTTTAGTATCAAATGAAATTTAAATGAGGTTGTTTCAAAAGTCTAAAAATGTAATTGCGAGCCCGACAAAGTAGGGAGAAGCAATCTTTTAAATTTAACGTGTAATTGAAATCACTTCGCTTTGCTCTTCCCCTCTCGAGAGGGGAAATTAAAAGGGGTGTGTTGTTTTTTGTTTTAGTTAATTAATTTTATTGTATGAGTTTCAATTCCAGAAAAAATATTCTTTCTTATAATCCGGCCCTAAAAGAGAAGGCAAGAGAATTAAGGAATAATAGTACTAAAACAGAAATTCTTTTGTGGAGGTTTTTAAAAGGTAAACAG
>DAIRCT010000116.1:0-6186 GCA_036796535.1 Ignavibacteriaceae bacterium | reverse complement strand
GAATAATAGTACTAAAACAGAAATTCTTTTGTGGAGGTTTTTAAAAGGTAAACAGTTGCTTGGTTACGACCCTGCCTGCCGGCAGGCAGGTTTCACAGACAGAAACCTATTGATGAATATATTGTTGATTTCTTTTGTGCTGATTTAATGCTGGCAATTGAAATTGATGGTGAATCGCATATTGGTGCAGAAGAATATGACAAAGAAAGACAAAACAGATTGGAAAAGCTTGGTGTAAGATTTTTAAGGTTTAAGGATGATGATGTTTTTTATAATTGTGATTGGGTTGTTAAGGAGATTGAAAAGTGGATAGATGCAAACAAACCTAAGTAAGCACACACCCCGCCTAAAGGCCCTCCCCTCTCGAGAGGGGAAATTAAAAGGGGTGTGTTGCTAGCTAAATAATATTTGCTCCCCGCCATTCCAGACTCGACCCGGAATCTATGAAAAGAAAATTGGCGGTATTGTTAAAATTTTATTAGACTTACTCAAATTACATTTCATACATAAAATACGAACGTTGTCTGCGGTTAACGAAGTTCCGCCTTTGGAGAATGGAAGGTCGTGATCGTAATGAAGGTTTTCTGTTGAGCCACATTTAACACACTTACCTTTATCTCTTGACCAAACTTCAATTTTAACGCTGGTGGGGATCATCCTGTTGTGAGGCAGTACAATCTCTTTATTAAACGCTTTTACTTCTACTGGCTGCAAATAAAATTTGAAAACATTTCTCACACCATCAAACAAAATCTTTGCATCAATCAAACTGAAAAAGCCTTTGTAACACCAAATGCCATCTTTAATTTTTTCATAGACTTTAATCTTGTGTGGCTCTCTTATCATTCTCATTTTGTATGATTGAGCAGCAGTAAAGAATTTTCCATTTTCTGTTAGCGTTCCCTTTGGAGTTGTGAGTGGTTGATCAACTTCTTTGGGTTCTTTGGCTACATTGATTGGCGCATCGTGCCCTTCATAAATAAGTGTGTTTGTTTTCTCATCCCACTCATCTGCGTAAGGTGCATTCTTGCGGACAGACATTAAAAAAATCGAGTACTCGGGTTTTATTTGAAAGTTCATTCCCTTTTGTACGTTTGCATTTTCCGCAGCAACTAATTCTGCGTAAGAAATTATATCATCAACTTTAAATACTGGTTTTGGGAAGAAGGATTTCAAGATTGATAAATTGTATTATATTTCAAAATCATTCTCAAACAAGAATCCACGAAGATCTTCGGCGGCTAAATCTAAAATTTCCGAAATCCTATTATCAATTTCAGTGTTTATCACATCAGCGGTAAGATCAACCTCCTGTTTGCCTTTATTATGAATAGTCTCTTTAATGATTATATCCATATACCTCTGAAATAAATACTCTCTCCAGTGTATTGAGTTAGCTGTATATTTCTCAAGGATTAATTGAGCAAATTTTTTAGATGTATTAATCCAATATATACCCATTTCAAAATCTACTGGGCGCTGGTGTACAGCAAATTGGCGACTATCCAAATAGAGCACTTCGCCAGTTACCGGGTCTATATCCCTGCCGGATATTTTAACTTCAGGAAATTTATTCCCCCTTGTTTTTTTATCGCCACCAGAATCCCCTGATTGCTTTTGCCTTTTATGGTTGCTCAGTTTAGACTTTGAGGTAAAAATCAATTCATTTTCTGAATTTCCGTCCATACCAGGATTCATCCCATTCCCGCCCAAACCCTCTTTGAAAAGTTTATTCAAGAATCTATTTTTCCATCGATTCAGTAGTTCGTTATATAAAGAGGTTTGCTGAAGGTCTATTTTTTTTCTTTCTTTTTTTATTTGATCATCCATTTCCTGACAAAAAGATTGTAAGCAATTCTTAACCCAATCAAGCAATGCATTGGTCTTAGCCGAAGGAACAAATTTGTCTCTATCATTACGAACTAGATCCTCAGTCTCCATAATTTCACAAAAACATTCTCCGTAGATGAACTCTGAGAAATTTGAAGAAGCAACATAGCCCAGTTCAGTAATCTCATAACTAGCTATTACACCAATACTGCTAAGGAAATCTATTGTATTTAGCCCCTTGTATTTATGTCCTTTTAATGGAACTTCAGAACTATAAAGTATTAGTTTTATTGGTTGCTTTTCATCTTTGAACATTGATATTGTTTCTGTTTCCGTGATAAATTCTTTTGGGCAAATAAATTCTCGAGGCTTTTCAAAGCCGAGCTTTGGTGATATTGAAGGTGTCTGAAGTCTTTTAGGATTAATATTTTTATCGTATAAAAGAAATACTTTTTTCCGTTGTATAATTCTTCTTGCCTGAGGATGAACAATTAAGCCATCCATAAGTTTGTTCAAATAATGAGTTTTTGCAATTGCTTTTGGGTGAAGACCTTTGACAATTGTAAATCTTTTTTTTGAGTGTAATAGCGAAGATATATTTGGATATAGATTTTCTATTTTATCAATATTGGCTATAGCTATCGCTGATTCTATCGGGACTTGTTTATTGTCAAATTCTTCATGAAAGCCGTATTGTTTCTTTTCATTAAATCCAAAAATATTTATTCGGTTATTACGATAGGTAATTATTTGAGAAGTCTTAAACATTTCACGCATATAGAATTTCCCGCCATTACCATGCCCCCCAAGGGTTTTAATATCTTTCTTTAATAACTCATTAGTAGTTTTTGCTGCGGAAGGATCAAACCAAATCTTGAAAGCTTTATCTATTTTATCACGAGTCATTCCTACAAAGTCAATTACACTAATCGATTTTAATAAGTGATTCTCAACAGTCTCAAGAACTATATAAATAATTTGTTCTTCATCCGGTACACTTTCTAAAGTGTAGGCATCAATTGAATTTTTTAACCATTCTGATAATCCTTTTGCATGATCAAAACGGAATTCCTTGCCGATTAGATTTAATAGGTTTTCTACATCAACGACAGGTTTTTCGATTTTGATATTCATATTTGTACCCTCATTTAATTATTTAAATAAATTTCCGAAGGATTTTATTAATAACTCGCAATAAGCTTTTAATTCATTCGATATTTTTTCATCATATTTAGAATACTTTTTAATCAATTCTGTTAGTTGCTTTATATTACTAAGCACTTCAATTTTATTAGTTCTTACAGAAGTATTAAAAAACTCATAAAAGTCAACATCTAAGATTCGATCAATTTTGCCTTCTTTAAAGAGTTTGAATCCTTGTAAACTTGATAAAGCAATTATTTTTTTCTTTAAAGAATTGATTTCCTCTTGTGATTTTGAAATAGTTGAATATTCTTTTATACCTTTTTTTAGCTCCTGAGCAGTTGACAACCCCAAATCTGTAAAAACACATTTTCTCTTTTTAATTCTGATTAATCCTTCTGGTACCAAGTTATACAATTCACGCATTAAAATTACAGTATCAGGATATTGTTTGTAACCATTTAAATGAAATACTTCTGGAAATTTTTTAAATGTTTTTATTAAAATATCTTCATATAGAAGAGTTTTTTTTGATGCTTTTGACATTTCAAACATCGTAATCAAAATCATATTTTTTTTTGTTAATCTCATGATGACCTCACCATTATTAACTCATCAGTTATTATAAATCTTTCATCGTCTTCAAGTATAGCTCGAAGCTTATTTTCATCTAATCCTTCTTGTTCTAAATCATCGCTAAATTCTGAAACTAAATCCCTAAAGGCAAAAGTAGTCCTTGTGTCAAGTAATAACTCATAAAAAGTATCAATCAACTCACTATTTCTATAGTTGCCTATATCGCAATCAAGATATTCTAAAGTTTGATTCTTGTTTATAATTTGTTTATCCTCTAAAATCTTGTATTTGTATTCATCTAACATTTGCTCTGTAACCCCTAAATCACTGAGAATCCACTTAATTTCTGTTAAATACATTGGCTTATGATTATGAAATAGAATACATTTTACTAGTTTTATTAAACTCCAATTCATTGACAAAATAAATGGCTCTGTACTTGTAAGTGAATCTATTACCTTAAGCTCTCTTGATTTTCGAATAGAAAACAAGCAGTTATTTTTATTTTCATCTGTTATAAAGAACTCTAATAATTTTGAAATCCTAGTATCAGGATATAAAACTGAAGAAATGAAATTTGTTAGAAATTGTTGATTTTTTGAAAGTCCATTGATATTATTCTCATTATATTCTTTTAAACCATAAAATGAACAAGGATATTTGACGATCTCGTTTATATTCTTTAATATCATATTCAGCCCCTCAGATCTTACGTGCCTAATTTCTAAGATTTCATTATTAATCTCGGTGTAGTGTCTGACGCGAGGATTAGCCTTAAATATTTTTAGAATAAGGTCTTTTAATTTTATTCTATTTTTAATACCTGTGTCTGGTATGCTGAATGTAAAAAAACCAAGATCAATAATTTCATCGTCTGTTCTTAGTATATTAACCAATTCATACTTAGATTTTAGTAATGGGAATTTCATTTTAACTGCTTCTAATATTTCAGTTACATAACACTGACGCTTCATTTCAGCTAAAAGATTTTTAGCTAATAAACATATTGATGACCAGACTTCCTTTGAATAAGTAAAATGTTTTTCTATGCCAAAAATATAGCGATCAAATTGTATTATTCTTTCATCTTGTTTTATATTTCCTATTACAGAAATTAGAGAATCATATTTTGAATCTCTGCCATAGTATTTATGAAAGCTTTTCATTATTGAATTAATATTTAGTGGTTTTTCACTACCGCTTAAAATTGAAAAAATAGATTCTCTAATACTTCCTCTCTTGAGTAAGAAATAATTTGAACCCTCTTTGTAAAAGTAAAATTTATTTGAACCCAGAACTATTTTAAAGCATAATAATTGATCGGCTTCAGTATAGTTTTTGGACGATAAAATACTTACTAATTTTTGTGTTGATATTTCCCCTGGAAATAGTTTCATATTTTCTAATTCTTCAATTATTTGTTTCCATTTTGAACCACCGATAGAGTTTCTCTTAATCAATTGGTCAAATGATTTAGGTAATAAACCTTCAAAAGGTACTTCTTCAAAAATTTCAGATAAAATTCCTATGTATGTCTGGGGGGGTAGTTTTCTTTTTAATGATGGTTTATTTTCTAAAGAATTGAATTCTATGGGTCTAGGTTTTGCTATTAAGATATTTAAGAAATGCTTATTATATTCATTTATATTTGGTTCAAGAATTTCTTTTAGTTTTCGAATTTTTTGTGTAATAATTTGTCTTATTCTTTCTCTGCTTAAATTATATTTCTCACCAATTTCTTTTAAGGATTTGTTGTTTTCATTAGCAAATCTAAAAATAAAAATTGTTTGTGTTCTTTTATCCAAAATATCCCAAAATAAATCTAAAAGATCATACACAGGGAAATATTTATTGGGATAATTAGACAAAATTATACTATTGATTCCTTTGGGTAACTTATGTGTTTCATTATTCGTATCCGCTTCAAATTCTGTGTTAAGTTTGTTTCCCGTGATGAAATTAGAGTTATTTTCTTTTAATGGCACATTTAGTTTGACTTTACAATAATCACCGATTAGTAAATTTCCTAAAAATTCATCCAATGAAGGTCCATCTTTAGGAATCTTTGAAATTTCATTTATTACATTAAATTCATTCGAAGATACATAATCTAATCCTATAAATGGTTTTTTATTACCATTAGTCCCTTCCACTGAGCAAATTTTTCTTAAATAATTAAGTATAGAATTTTGCGCATCGTTAATACTTTTAATTCCACAATTTCTCATTTCTAAAAAATCATTAAAATCTGTATTTAATAACTCTAAAACAGTTTTTATTTCTTTTATCTTTAATGTGTTTGAAAATCTTATTGAAAATTCCAAGTTTTCTAAAGGAATTTTGCTCAAAATAGAGGAGTATAATAATTTACTAGATTTTCCTAAGAAAAAGTATGAGTTTTTTATAAGTCCAATAAAAGTATCATAATCCTTTATCATATGAATCATAATCCCTATTACTTTTCTTAAATAATTATCAAAATAAAATTTTAATCTTTAAATCCACATAATTTTAATATCATTTTCGAAAATTTTTAATTCCTTATTCCCTGTAATCAATATAGCCTTTTTTATTTTAGCCACTGCAGCGGCAAATGCATCCGCATAAGAAATTTTTTGAAAGGCTTTATACTCTGCG
>DAIRCT010000115.1:0-6233 GCA_036796535.1 Ignavibacteriaceae bacterium | reverse complement strand
TTAGTAATGCTTTATTAGTTTGCATTCTTGAACTTTTGCCGCCGCAAAGAATTATGCCTGTAATATCTTTTCTTTTCATTGTTTTTAAAATAAAAAAATGCTGAACGAAAAATCAGCTTTGATAAACTTTATTTTTACGTAATTATTGGAAGATCAGCGGCATAAGGATTAGCACTTTTTCACTTAAATAATTTTTCTTCGTGTTATAATTAATAATCTAGTGCTTTTTAACTCACAGGATTGATAATTGATTATTAATTGCTATAATAGTTAGAAAAGTTTTTACTATCGCATTTGCTATAAGCAATTTACAAAAGTATAAAATTGCTCCAGCGATTTGGTATTTGAAAGGGCTTCTTTATTATCAACCTTTTCACCGTTTAAAATTTTAGTAACGGCTATTTCTACTTTCTTTCCGCTTATTGTGTAAGGGACTTCTTCGATTTGAAAAATTCTGGAGGGCACATGTCTTGGTGTTGTTGCTTTTCTAATTTGCAATTTTATTTTGTTGCTAAGATCTTCATCGAGTATTCTGTTTTCTTTTGTTACTACAAATAAAATTACTGCAACATCGCCATTAATATTTTTTCCAACAACTAAACTATCTGTAATTTCATCCATTGATTCGACTACTTTGTAAATTTCTGCTGTACCAATTCTTACTCCACCCGGATTTAATGTAGCATCAGAACGACCGTAAACTACAACTCCACCGTGTTGAGTAATTTTGATATAATCTCCGTGTCTCCAAACCCCCGGTAAATGATTGAAGTAAGCATTAAAATATTTCGAGCCATCAACATCATTCCAAAAATAAATTGGTCTTGATGGAAAAGGTGCAGTGCAAACAAGTTCACCTTTCTCTTCAATCAATGTTTTACCTGAACTATCCCACGATTCAACAT
This sequence comes from Ignavibacteriaceae bacterium, assembly GCA_036796535.1. Classification (GTDB taxonomy): domain Bacteria; phylum Bacteroidota; class Ignavibacteria; order Ignavibacteriales; family Ignavibacteriaceae; genus IGN3. The sequence continues at coordinate 5,328 of DAIRCT010000115.1, read as the reverse complement.
TCATTGCTAAACCACGGCACTGGATCTCTCCCAAGTAAACCGGAAGAATAGGACAATCAAGCATAAAGCAGGAAATTATATCTGTTCCACCTGAAATTGATGCAAGTAAAACATCATCTTTTACATCTTTATAAACCCAGTGAAAATTAGCATCAGTTAAAGGCGAACCTGTTGATAAAATTGTTTTAAGAGAATTCAAATAAAATTTTTCTTTTGGAATTAAACCTGACTTTTCAATCATTGTAAGATATTTAGGGCTTGTCCCAAAGATGCTGATTTTTTCATCTTCAATTATTTTCCATAATTTTTCATTCGGGTAAGCAGGATTTCCATCAATCAGCACAATAGTAGCTCCGATTTGAAGTGAACTGACTAACCAATTCCACATCATCCAGCCGCAAGTTGTGAAATAAGTAATGACATCTTCCCTTTTTAAATCAGTGTGCAAAGCAAGTTCTTTGAAGTGTTGAAGTAAAGTTCCTCCTGCACCGTGAACAATACATTTTGGTTTGCCTGTTGTTCCTGATGAATACATAATATAAACCGGCTGGTCGAACTCATGGTAAGTAAATTCAAAATCTTTTTCGGAATGATTTAATAATTGAGAAAAACTTATAATGTTATTTTCATTGGATGAATTATCTGATGATGAACTAAAATCAAAATATTCATCAATCAAAATGACTTTTTGAATTGAAGGGATTCTATTTTTTATTTTTATTATTTTTTCCAGATTATCAATGTGTTTTCCACCATAGAAATACGATTTTGTAGCGAATAATATTTTTGGTTGAATCTGACCAAAACGATCTACAACTCCTTCAATTCCAAAATCGGGAGAAGTACTACTCCAAATAGCTCCGATTGATGTTGTTGCAAGCATTGCAATCACAGCTTCAGGAACGTTGGAAATATAAGCTGAAACTCTATCGCCTTTCTTAATTCCAAAGTTTATCAATGCAGTTGCAACTTTCCTTGCAATTAAATTAAGTTGAGCATAAGTGATTTTAACGGGAGTATAATTTTCACGGTAAGAAATTAAAGCCGTTTTATCGTCATCAAATCTTAATAAATTTTCTGCAAAGTTAAGTTTAGAACCGACAAACCATTTTGAATCTTTTATTCCTTTATCAATTAAAACTTTTTCAAAACTTTTTTTATACTTTATTCCAGAGTAAACCCAAACGTATTCCCAGAATTTTTCGATATTATTGATTGACCAATTATAAAGATGATTGTAATCGGAATGGTTTATCTTTTCTTTTTCAGCTATGAATGAAATGAATTTGGTGATGTTAGCTTTTGATATTCGTTCTTCTGATGGTGACCAAAGTAATTCACTCAAAACTTACGCCCTCCGGATTAATTAATCTGATTCGAATACAACGCAGTTTTCCATGCAAAATCAGAATCATTTTTTTCTAATGCTGTCTTTGCAGTTAATTCGAGAAAATATTTTTTTTGATGATTAGCTGAATTCAAATCAAGTGCGCACCGAAGCATGTATTTATAATTTCCAAGTCGTTGATATCTGTTAAAAGCTTCTTCAGAAATTTCATACTCCGTAAGCTTTTCGGATTTTATTTGTTGAATAAATTCACTTACTTCTTTTTCATCGGGAATTCTTTCAACATTTGCAAACTTGCCCAAATTGTTTGCTGAGTAAACAAATGATTGTTTTATAAATTCAGGTAATTGATCGTAACCAATTCCCTTTTTCTTCAATGGTTTCTCAACTTCAAATATTGCATCACCGTTTGCTCTGCAGTAAAAATCAGCAGACATTCTTGCTACAAGATCAATTCTATTCGGATGAATAACACCATTCACAAATAAATCTTCTGCAACATGAAATTTTACAACTTCGCAAATTGCAATGTTTGCCGATGCACCACCTTCGCCAAAACTTCTGATTTCAACAAGCTTACACTCCATCTGAAATGGCGATTCTTTAACCCGCTTTGGTTTTACTAAATCTGAATCAATTGGAGTTAATCCACTTTTAATAAATTCATCTACCTCAGATTCATATTCAGTTGAAGCAAGACTAACTTGTTCAACCATTGAATATGTAACTGCATTAACAACACATTCTTTTGTATCAACCAAATTCAAGTAAGTATCTTTTAATGAACCATCTTTTCCTCTTCTTGAAGGAGAGAATGCAATCACAGGTGGATTAGCACCAAATACGTTAAAGAACGAAAAAGGTGTAAGGTTATTAATTCCATTTTTTGAAATTGATGATACCAGTGCAATTGGTCTGGGACCAATTCCACCTTGCAGCAATCTTTGTACTTCTGGTATTGATAACTCTTTTGGTAATAAGTTTTTCATATCCTAATCCCTTTAACTCAGTCTAACCTGCTCTGCCGGCAGTCAGATCTGGGTCATCTGTATGCTATTGTATTATTTTTTTCTTCTTAGCTAAAATGGACCAACTTCTTTTAGATTTTTTAATTTTGTTCTTTAATACTCCAAGGCCTTGAATCTCAAGTTCAAATTCATCTCCATCTTTAATCCAAATTGGAGTGAATGGTTCACCTTTGGCTTTTGCTTCTAATGCCCAGGTACCATTTAGTTCAAGATAACAACCGGTTCCAACTGTGCCACTTCCAATTACATCTCCGGGATAAAGAGTAACACCGTAGGAAGCACGCTCAATCAATTCAGCAAATGTCCAGTTCATATCTTTCATATTTCCATCTGAAATTTGTTTTTCGTTGTGCCGTGCGATCATTTTTAAATCATATTTATTTCCAGATGGAGTAGAAATTTTATAAGGTTCAAGTTCATCAACAGTAACTAACCAGGGTCCAAGTGAAGTAGCGAAATCTTTTCCTTTAGCCGGACCAAGATTTAATTTCATTTCTTCCATCTGAAGAACTCTTGCAGACCAATCATTCATTATCATATAACCAGCGATATAATCGTCTGCTTTTTCTGCAGGAATGTTTTTACCTTTCTTACCAATAACGATTGCACATTCAAGTTCAAAATCCAGTTGCTGCAAATGATCATCTTCAACTTTTATTGCACCTTCACCAAAAACGGTGTTATGATTCCCAAAATAAAATATAGGAAACTGATCAAATTCAGGAATCATTGGTACGCCGCGATTTCGTCTTGCTGTTTCAACATGCTGACGAAATGCATAACCATCACGTAGTGAAGTTGGGTAAGGCACAGGAGATAAGAGTGTGATATCCTTTAGTTTTAATCCATATTTTATTTTGCCCTTTTTGATGTTTTCAAAAACTTTTTTTGCAAGATTCATTGTCTGATTTTCACCCTCTAACAATTCTTTCATCGTCGAAGGTAATTTTATTTTCACAGAAGCTGCTGATTTTTGCAAGTCATATACTTTATCTTTATAAAATATTCCAGCTCTGTCTGTTTTTTTTGTTTTATATGATATTAGTTTCATTGTTATCCTGGGTTATCGTTTATTAATTATATTTTAATTGGTATAAGGTATGAGGTATAAGGAAATATAAAAAAAACAACAAATAGGGTATAGTAATTATTTTTCATTTTGGATTTTTTTCTTTACAAAATTTATAAAACCATTTAATGTTCTTTTTGCTGATTCGATTAAATCTTCACCTTCATTTTTTAATTCATAACCTATATAACCCAAATCATTGCAGCTTATTAAATGATCTTTAAGCTCATATATGGAAGCTCTTGATATTCGATAGAACTGCAAACCTTCCCTATAATGATATCTACCATATCCTTCAGCTATATTAGCTGTCGTGCTTATCGCTGCTCTCCGAATTTGATTATCCAGATTATACTTTTCTTCAATTGGTAGAAGTGGAAGAATTTTTTTGTAAAAGTATAACTTCACTTCATTACATTTTTTCCATGCTTCTAATGTTGTAAAATCTCTATTGTCATCATAAAATTCATTCGGTTCGTTTACAATAAATTCATTCGAGACAGATAAATTAAAATCGTTTTCTTCAATCATTTTTAATCCTCCTTATAACTTATACCTAATTCCCTATACCCATATACCTTATACCTTATTCCTTTTACCCATATACCCTACTTCTTCAACCACGATTGACTATAATCCTCAACCATTGTTTCTTTAACATTTTTAGTAACGTTAAGCGGATTAAATGTATCGATCATAACAGCATATTCTTCTGTCTCTTTTTTTCCTATTGATGCTTCAGTTTTGCCGGGTTGTGGTCCGTGCGGTATTCCCATCGGATGCAAAGTTATCGAACCTTCCTGAACACCGGTTCGACTCATAAAATCTCCATGCACATAATACAGTACTTCATCGCTATCCACATTTGAATGATAGTATGGAGCAGGAATTGCCTGCGGATGGAAATCATATAATCTTGGTACGAAGTTGCAAACAACAAAATGCTCGGTTACAAATACAAGATGAATTGGCGGAGGTAGATGAATCTTACCAACTTTTGGAGCATATTCTTTAATGTTGAATGCATAAGGATAAAGAAATCCATCCCATCCAACTACATCAAACGGATGATGAGGCAATTTAAACTCAAACATCCTGTTTCTAACTTTTAACATCAATCTGAAATCACCTTTTTTATCAATCGGTTCCATATAAGCAGGCGGACGAAAATCTCTTTCGTAATAAGGTGCGTCTTCTGTTAATTGTCCGTATTCGTTTCTGAAATGTCTTGGAATTTCAAATGGAGTATCTGATTCTACAATAAAAAGTTTATTGTTCTTATAATCATCAAGTTCTAATTGATAAGTTGTACCTTTTGGAATTATCAGATAATCCCATTGCTCAAATTTCAAATCACCGTATTCAGAAAGAAAATGACCACTGCCGTAATGAACAAAAATCATCTCATGCATCTGAGCATTGCGATAAAAGAATTCAGCATCCTCAGTAATTGTAGCGGAGGAAATTGTTATATGATTATTTTTAAGAAATTCATTTCTGGCAGTTAATATATTTCCTTTACTTTCCTTACTTCCGGTTATGAAATGATAGTACTGCAATGGCGCATCATTCCAATCATTTGCGGAAGTATTAATATTTACTTCACTGATTTTTTCAGTTTCAGGAGGCATGTAAAGATGATATTTATTCGAATATATTCCCGAAAAACCTTTTGTACTGAATAATTCTTCGCAATATAAAGTTCCGTCTTCTTTATAAAATGTTATATGACGCTTCGGTGGAACTTTACCAAGTTTAACATAATATGGCATAAATACCTCTTGTAAAAAATTAAAAACTTAAATTATTTATCATGCACCCATGCAATCATGCAATCATGCAATCACGCTATGACTTAATTCGCACTGATGTATGGATGCACG
>DAIRCT010000114.1:0-6386 GCA_036796535.1 Ignavibacteriaceae bacterium | reverse complement strand
TGACTACGGATCAGAAGGTTCGGGGTTCGAATCCCTGCGGGTGTACAAATTTATTTTCGGGGTTCTGCCATAGGCATTCCTTCGGAAGAATCCCTGCGGGTGTACAATAAATTGGGTTCTCAGCCAGCGGCTGATTTCCCTCCGTCAAAGACTTTCTGTGAGTGCACAAATTAACCCATCTTAAATAATGATGGGTTTTTACTTTTTTATTAAATTGAATGCGGATATTTACTTTGGGAATTTCGGCGTTGTACCGAAAAGATTGATATAGAATTTCCTGTCGTGAGATAGAACTAGCTTGTAAATATTATATTATGATAATTTCTTATTAAGGTTTTTATCACTTATTATTTATTATTGAATTTGATTAGTTATGGATTTAAACACAAAAGATATTTCTCATTTGTTGATGCTTCCTGAAAATGAAGTTCTTCAGCTTGTGAAGAAAAAAGAAATTCCCTTTCAGCATCTTCAAGATAAGGTTGTATTTAATAAACAACAGGTTATAGAATGGGCACTTAGTCGTAATCTTCCAATTAACGTATCGGGACATAAAAAATTAATTGAATATCAAATCGAAAGTTTAAGTGCTTTACTTGATAAAGATTCATTTCACTACAATTGTCAATTGACTGAAGATTCCTACATTGAACAAATGGTTTCCAAAATAGAATTTGAAAAGAATGTTGATAAAGAAATTATTATTCATTTGCTCAAAAGCAGAGAATCAATGATGAGTACTGCGATTGGAAATGGAGTGAGTCTTCCCCATCCTCGTATTCCGCTTATGGTTGGAAAGAATAAACCACTAATAAATTTTTTCTTCCCAAATAAACCACTTGAGTTAAAATCTATTGATGGCAAACCTGTTCACACTTTGATTTTATTAATTTCACAAACGATTAAGCAACATTTAAGTTTAATTGCGCATTTAAGTTTTCTTCTTTCAAAAGAAACTTTTAGATTCGCACTTGAAAACAGATTAAAGCACGACGAAATTTTAGATATCATTAAAAAAATTGAGGAGACAAGAAATAAATCTTAATGAACGATTTACTTGATTCGGGAAATAGTTTGTTGGTTTTAGCTTTTGCAATTCAGTTAATCTCAATTGTGTTTTTGTTTTTAAAAGATCAGCGGAAAGCTCTCTTTGCCGCAAACACAATGTTATTGATTGGATTAGCGATTGGATTATCTTCCACTTTATCCTCTGCACTTTTTTTTTCAAATGATATTTCTTCACAAATTATTTTTTATAATTTCATTCGGCTTGATGGATTGGGATCTTACTTCCTGTTTATTATTCAGTTAGTTGCAATCCCAACAACCATTTATAACTTTTCTTATCTTCAGCATTACATCGAAGGAAAAAGATCAATAAAAAGTTTTGTGGTGTTTTATATTATTCTTATAGTCTCAACTCAGTTTATAGTTATTGCAAATCAGGCAATTTTGTTTTTAGTAAGCTGGGAAGTAATGAGTATTACAGGTTATTTGGGAATGATGTTAGAAAAAGAGAAAGAAGAAGTTCAGAAAGGTAGTTTTTATTATTTCGTTGCTTCACACGTTTTGATTTTTGTTTTATACATAATGTTTTTTCTGCTTCATCAACAAACCGGCAGTTGGTTCTTTAGTGATTATCATCTTTCATTTTCAACAGGAATTATTGTCCCAATAATTTTCATTTTATCTTTTATTGGGTTCGGAATCAAAGCCGGATTTATGCCATTTCATTTTTGGCTGCCGCAAGCTCATCCAATCGCACCAACTGTATTAAGCGCATTTCTTTCCGGTGTGATAATTAAGATGGGCATTTACGGAATATTAAGAACTTATCTTTTCATCAAACCCGTTCCGGAATGGGCTGGTTGGTTTATTTTAATCATTAGCATTATCAGTGCGATATTTGGAGTTTGGTATGCACTCGCACAACACGATATTAAAAGACTTCTCGCCTATCACTCAATTGAAAATATTGGCATCATCGGAATTGGAATTGGAATTGGATTTATCGGCTCAGCAAATAATCTGCCCGCCGTTGAAGTTTTAGGATTTGGCGGAGCGTTGCTTCACACTTTAAATCACGCAATATTTAAAAGTCTCTTATTTATTGGCAGCGGAGTTGTTTATCAAAATCTTGGAACTCGCAACATAGAATTGATGGGCGGACTAGTTCATCGTGCAAAATATATCGCATTACTTTTTCTTATTGGCTCAGTTGCAATCAGCGGCGTTCCTCCATTTAATGGATTCATTTCAGAGTTCATCATTTACACCGGATTTTTTAAAACAGCTAACGAGTTAAAAAATTATTATCCAATTTTAATGTTGATCTTTGTTGTTGGATTAGCTTTCGTTGGCGGACTTGCCGTTGCTTGTTTTACAAAAGTAAACTCAATTATGTTTTTAGGAAGTGAAAGAAAAGAAGTAAAACATTTTCACACTTCTGTTTACGATTACATTTCGCTTGGAATTTTTGCTTTGCTTTGTGTAGTGATTGGTTTTTATCCGCAGCCATTTGTTGGAATAGTTAATAAAGTTATTGTAAGTAATTTTGTCTCATCTCATCAATCATCTGCTTTAGTTAATATTGATTGGCTGTATTTCACAATAATATTTTCGTTCATCGCACTTGGGATTTTCTTATTGTATCTGTTAAAAGTTAAACTCGAAAAGAAATTTGGAAGAAGAACTTCTCCTGCTTGGGGTTGTGGTTACGAAAATATTTCTCCGCGAATGCAATACACAGCTTCATCATTTGCTGATGAATTGAATGAAATTCCAAAATCAATTTTAGTTTATCATAAAAAAGTTAAAGTTTCTGATAATGCTTTTCCTATTCCTTCAAAGTTTGAAAGTCATTCACAAGATTTTGCTGATACAAAAATTGTTCTGCCGTTTTACCGTTTTATCAGTTCAATGATTAGCCGGATTACATTCTTGAGTCAGACTGATATTCGTTATTACATCGGTTTCATTTTAATCACAATTACAATTTATAGTTTGATTGCGTTTTTATGGTAAAGGAAATTTTACAAGGAATAATATCTGTTTCAATGATAATTGGTCTTGCGCCTTTGTTTGCTGGATTGGTGAACAAACAAAAAGCAAAACTAACCGGCAGAGTTGGTGCACCGATACTTCAACCTTACTATGAATTGCAAAGACTTTTTAAAAAAGAAACAATCAATGCAACAACATCATCATTCATAAGTCGTGTTGCACCGATATTAAATTTTGTATCAATCATTATTGCGGCTGCAATTTTGCCGGTTGGATTTTGGAAACCATTAATAAGTTTTAATGGTGATATAATTTTATTCGCATACATTTTAGGATTATCAAGATTTTTTCAGATACTTGCTGCAATGGATATTGGAAGTTCGTTTGAAGGAATGGGCGCAGCACGCGAAGCAACATTTGCATTATTTGCGGAACCAATTTTCTTTTTTACAATTGGAAGCATTGCATTCATCAGTGGTTACACTTCAATTTATGATATTTATCATTCAATTCAACTTGAAAATATTTCTTATGAAGTTTTTATTGTGATATGTTCCATCTCAGTTTTTATGCTTGCAGTTACAGAATGTTCACGTATGCCGGTTGATGATCCAAACACTCATCTTGAATTGACAATGATTCACGAAGTGATGATACTTGATAATTCCGGATTAGATTTATTCTTCTATCAATTTTCGAGTTACATCAAATTATTTATTTATGCTGTACTTGAAATTTCATTCTTTTATCCATTTAGTCAGCAAAGTTATTTAGTTGGAATTATAATTTTTATTGTTGGAATTATTGCACTAAGCTTTTCACTTGCTGTTGTTGAAACCATAACATCAAGATTTAAGATGAAGAACATTCCATTGTATTTGTTGTTCGCAACGGCAATAGGAATTTTAAATTTGCTGATTTATACTTTTACGAAATGATGAACTTGACAAATAATATTGCAAACAATAAAAGCGACCATTTCTGCGAAAGCAGCAACTCAATGGATAGTGAAAAAATAGATTCCCACCTGTCTGCCGCCAAGGCAGGCTTTCGTGGGAATGACAGAAAAAGCGAGTGTCATTCCTGTCCCGATTTTATCGGGATAAATTACAGCCGGAATCCAGAACTCATTTTATTTATTTCAATAGCCACGACTTTTAAGTCGTGGGCTACTATTACTAAACAACTCTTGGCTTTAGCCAAATATGGATTTCCTATTTCGGCTAAAGCCCATTTTAATTCTCATATTTATCCACGACCTAAAGGTCGTGGCAATTCAATATTTTTTTTATTGGGTTCAAGTTAATTCTATGGAAAATGTGTTAAGCATACTTTTTTCTTTATCGCTTTTTTATATAGCTATTACTCATCGGGTGAAAGCTTATGTGACAGTATTACAATTTCAGGGATTGCTTTTATCAATACTTGTTTTTCTTCCTTTCATTAAAAACTTTTCTGTCTTCGGAATAATTTTGCCAATTACACTTTTAATAGTAAAAGTAATTTTAATTCCAAGATACATAAATAAAATTATTCTTGATCTCGATATCAAAAGAACAATTGAACCGACAATTCAGCAAGTAAGTTTTTTACTTCTTGTGATAGTCACGATGCTGATTATCTTTTTAACATCAAGCATTATTGCACAAAGCACTGAACTAAATGTTATACCTTTTGCAAGCGGCTTCTCTGCAATTGCAATCGGAATTTATATAATTATCTTCAGAAGAAAACTTATCGTTCACGTTTGCGGATTTCTTGTTTTAGAAAATGGAATTTTTCTTTTTGGTACTGCCATCGCATCAGAGCTTCCTATGATGATTGAACTTGGAGTTTTACTCGATGTATTTGTTGTTGTCTTTCTGATGGGAATTGCACTGAACAGAATCCGAAGCACCTTTGAAGGTTTTGAAGTTACTCATCTCGGGAGGTTAAAAGACTGATGTTCGGATTTTCAATTTTAATATTACTCCCGCTCCTTGCAGCATTGTTTTGTTACTTTGTAAAAAATCTTCGCGTACAATACAGTGTTTCTTTGCTTGTAAGTCTGTTGCATCTTTTTGTAACGCTGATGGTCTTTCTTGGAATTTATCACATTCAACTTCCAACATTTTTTAGTTTTGATTCTCTCAGCAAATTTTTCTTACTGATTCTTTCAAATGTTTACTTCTGGGTTGTGCTTGTTTCATTTACTTATCTGAAGCGACCAACAACTTCAAAAGCACAAGAAGGAAAAAAATATTATTTCTTATTATTGAATTTTTATTTAGCATCAAACTCAGCGGCAATGTTGAGTGATCATTTTGGTATGTATTGGGTTACTGCTGAAACTACAACCTTATGTGTTGCACCATTAATTTATTACTACCACAATGAAGAAGCACTCGAAGCAATGTGGAAGTATTTATTTTTAGTTTCAATTGGAATTGCATTTGCGTTTATCGGAATTTTATTCTTAACACTTTCCGCGAATGGAACTTTGCTCGAAGGTAAACAATTATTTTTCTGGGAGTTTATCCGATATGCAAAAGAATTAAATCCAATCTGGCTTAAAGCAAGTTTCATATTCATCTTTGTTGGACTCAGTACAAAAATTGGTATTGCGCCAATGCATTCCGGTGATGTTGACGCAACCAGTAACGCACCAAGTCCAATCGCAGCACTTATGTCCGGCTCGCTTCGTCTTACAGCATTAATTGGTGTGATGAGAATTTTTCAAATTGTTGTTCCGACTTCTTCATTTGAATTTGCAAGAACAATTTTAATCATCGGCGGATTGCTTTCGTTATTCACTGCTTTTGTTTTTATGTTCAAAGTAAATAATTACAAGCGTATGCTTGCGTATTCAAGCGTTGAGCATTTAGGATTGATGACCCTTGGTATAGCAACTGGTGGGATTGCATTTGTAGGTGCGATGTATCACGCAATTTATAACTCGATTACAAAAATCGTTTTGTTTTTAAGTGCGGGAAATATTCACAGCAAATTCAAAACTCGTGAAGTTGATAAAGTCAGAAATGTGATGAACATATTGCCAAAAACCGGCTGGCTATTTCTGCTTGCGTATTTAGCAATTTCAGGTATTCCACCATTTGGAATTTTCTTTAGTGAAATAAAAATATTTGAAGGAATTCTTTTTTCAGATAAACCATTCGTACTTGCGCTTGTAATGATTTTCCTTCTTTTCATTTTTATAAATATGGCTAAAATTATTTTTACAATGCTTTATAAAAAAGACGAAAATGAAATTGCCGCAAATCAATCAGAAAGATTTGATATAATTCATCTTGCGTCAATTTTATTATTGATTATTTTAGTTGTGATTGCTGTCAGTTCACCGGAGATTATTTATCAAAACATTTTAAATGTTGGAAAAGATTTTG
>DAIRCT010000113.1:0-6404 GCA_036796535.1 Ignavibacteriaceae bacterium | reverse complement strand
ACTGTCCGCGGTATTTTGTACCGGCTACAAGTCCTGCAAGATCTAAAGTAACAACCCGTTTATCCTGCAAAGTTCTTGGAACTTTTTTCTGAATGATGCGAAGAGCCAATCCTTCAGCAATTGCTGTTTTACCAACTCCGGGTTCACCAATCAGTACGGGATTATTCTTTTTCCTTCTGCTAAGGATTTGTGCAACGCGTTCAATTTCTTTTTCTCTTCCAACAACCGGATCAAGTTTATCCTCAATAGCAAGCTTGGTAAGATCACGACCAAAATTATCCAGCACAGGTGTTTTTGTTTTATCCGCTTTCTTATCTATTGAAGGTGGAACTTTTTGATTTACATCTTTAGGATTTTTTGCACTTAGCATTGCATTGAGTTCCGATCGGGCAGAATCATAAGTAATGTTAAACTGATGAAGAATTTGTGTAGCAATATTATCTTCATCTCTTAAAAGTGAAAGTAAAAGATGTTCAGTGCCGATTACATCAGCTTTATAAATTTTAGATTCGATTTGCGTAATCTTTAAAACTTTTTCAGCTTGTTTTGTTAACGGAATATTACCGATTGTAAGTGTACCGCCAGAAGTTTTAACTGTATCTTCAATAGCTTTTTTTAATTTCATCAAATCACAATCAAGATTTCGGAGCATTCTTACAGCAACTCCCTGTCCCTCGCGAATAATTCCGAGAAGCAGATGTTCTGTACCAATATAATCATGCCCAAGGCGTAATGCCTCTTCCCTGCTAAGTCTTATTACATCCTGCAATCTATCCGAGAAATTTCCATCCATAAATTTTATCCTTAATGTTTAGGTATTTAGTGCAACAAAATTTTGCTCAAATTCGTTTCACATTTTAAATATATACTAACCAAATTCTTCAATCAAGCCAGGTTTATTAAAAGATTGTTATAAACCCGCCTTAAGTTTTTTCAAATAAAACAAATTTCAAAACTGGTGCCATTAACTTAGTGTTATTTCAAATTAAATTCGCAGTAAAAAATTTTCGCAAATCGATCTAATCCCTTTATTTACGCCATAATATCTGATTATCTACCATAAAGTCTTAATCAATGGGACAAATATTCACGTTAATTTTACTATAACAGAGAAAATGAATTTTAATTTAAGTATTTTCGGTAAGTAAAATTAAAAATCAGAAAAAACCGGAGTACAAATGGAAGCTTTAACAGGATTATCAATCGTAATAATTATTGCGGTTGCGTTATTCTTAATTCTCTTTCTTTACTTCGTTCCACTCGGATTATTTATTACCGCTTACTTTTCTGGAGTAAGAGTTAAAATAGTTAGAGACCTTATTGGAATGAGATTAAGAAAAGTCCCGCCAGTTTTAATTGTTCGAAATATGATTACAGCAACGAAAGCAGGATTAACTGTTGATCAGGCAAAACTTGAAGCACATTATCTTGCTGGAGGAAATGTAACAAAAGTAATTAACGCACTTATCTCTGCAGATAAAGCAAATCTTGGTTTAACATTTGAACGAGCCACTGCAATTGATCTTGCCGGAAGAGATGTTCTTGAAGCTGTTAAGATGTCCGTCGTTCCGAAAGTAATTGAGACACCGATGGTATCAGCAGTTGCTAAAGATGGTATTCAGTTAAAGGCAATGGCACGCGTGACAGTTCGTGCAAATATTGAAAGATTAGTCGGTGGTGCCGGTGAAGCAACCGTATTAGCAAGGGTTGGAGAAGGAATTGTTTCCACTATCGGATCAAGTGCTACGCATAAGGATGTATTGGAGAATCCTGATAAAATTTCTAAATCAGTTTTAGCAAAAGGATTAGATAGCGGAACGGCTTTTGAAATTCTTTCAATTGATATTGCTGATGTTGATATTGGTCAAAATATCGGTGCAATTCTTCAGGCAGATCAGGCAGAAGCTGATCTTAAAGTTGCACGTGCAAAAGCTGAAGAGCGCCGTGCTGCTGCCGTTGCTACCGAGCAGGAAAATATTGCTGAGGTTGCAAAACAGCGTGCAAAAGTTGTTGAGGCGGAATCTGAAGTTCCGAGAGCAATTGCTGATGCATTTAGAAATGGTAAGCTTGGTGTGATGGATTATTATAATCTTCGCAATATTCAAGCTGATACTGAAATGAGAACATCAATAGCACAACCTGAAGAGAAGAAGAAAACAGATGGATGATCTTTTTAAAATCCTCATTTGGGGAATTATTATTTTCAGCTTCTTAAGACCTTTGTTTAAGAAGAAGGAAATTCCAAAGCAAACACAGCCGTCACGTAAAGATGCAAACTCTGCAGGCAATATTGATTCTGTTGAACAGAGCATGCAAAAAGAAGGCGTAGCAGTAACCGCAAAAAATGATGAGTATGATATTTTACGTGAACTCGAAAACATGTTTAAAGGAAATATGAAGATTCCTGATCAACCAAAGCCAAAACAGGTTGATCCTTATGATATATATCAATCTCATGAGATAAAAGACCAGGACCTTGATTTAGTGGTTGATAAACGGATGCAGCGGGAAGTTCAGGATAAAAATCCTATTGGATCAAGAAAAACTTATGATGAAACTATAATTGAAAGAAAATCAATTTCGGATAAACAAAAAAGAGTTGTTGATCCAAAAATTGAAGCAGGTGCAAAAGAGTTTGAAAGGGTTCTTGCTGGTCCGCGTAAACAAAGAGCCGCTATTACTGATTTCAATCGCAAGTTAAAAAATCCCAGAACAGTGCGGGAGTATATATTATTTTCAGAAATTTTAGGAAAGCCAAAAGCACTGCGTAGATGAATCAAAAAAAATATATACTCAAAAGAACTTCACAAACGGGCTTAGTTCAGCAAAGTGACGAAGCCCGTTTTACAATTAATTATCGTGAAGAATTAAACAACTCTCAATTCGAAGCTGCTTCGGCTGTAAATGGATGTTATCTGATTATAGCGGGCGCCGGCACAGGTAAAACACGCACTTTAGTTTATCGTGTTGCAAGATTAATTGAACTCGGACACGATCCCAATTCAATTCTGCTTTTAACTTTTACTCGTAAAGCCGCTAATGAAATGATGAAACGTGCATCAATGCTGCTTGATGACAGATGCTCTAAAATACGTGGCGGAACTTTTCATTCATTTGCAAATATTACACTTAGAAAATATGCTAAGGCAATCGGACTTGATTCATCATTCACAATTCTTGATCAGGGTGATACTGCTGATGTAATAAATCTCATTCGTTCGCAGGATGAATTTATCACAAAAGAAAAAAGATTTCCCAATAAGCAAACACTTAATAAAGTTTTCAGTTTAAGTGTTAATACCGGAAATAGAGTTGAAGACATAATTGAAAATGATTATCCGCATTTTATTCCTTTACTTGATAAGATTCTGGAAATCCAAAAAATATTTACTGATTACAAAAGAAGAAATAATCTTCTTGATTACGATGATTTACTAATTTATCTGCGTGAGTTTTTATTTAAGGGTGGAGCGGCTGCAAGAGCATTACTCTCGGATATTAAATTTGTTATGGTTGATGAATATCAGGATACAAATCATTTACAGGCAGAGATTGTAAAAGGTTTATCGCAGTATAGTAAAAATGTAATGGTGGTTGGTGATGACTCACAGGCAATTTATTCATTTCGCGGTGCAGATTTTCATAACATAATGGAATTCCCAAAACTTTTTGAAAATGTAAAAATCATCAAGCTGGAAGAAAATTACAGAAGCGTTCAATCTATTCTGGATTTTGCAAATCGTATTAACGAAGCTGCTGTTGAGAAGTATCAAAAAAATCTTTACACCAGAAGAGGCAGCGGGCTATTGCCAAATATTGTTGCTGCATCTACAGAAAATCTTCAATCAAAATTTATTGTTGAGAAAATTCTGGATTTAAGAGAAGAAGGTGTTCCGTTAAAAGATATTGCTGTGTTGTTTCGATCATCCTTTTTTTCATTTGATCTTGAGCTTGAACTTGCAAAAGCAAACATTCCATTTCAAAAATTTGGCGGGATGAAGTTTGTTGAAACCGCGCATGTTAAAGATGTAATGGCGTTTTTAAGGATTGCAGTTAATCCAAAAGATGTTGTAAGCTGGTACAGAGTTTTACTTCTACACGAAGGTGTTGGACCAAAAACAGCTCAGCGAATTTTAGATGAACTTGCGGCATCAAGAATTACTATTAAAGCCGAGCCGGATCAGCAACCTGAATTTAAACATCACAAACTTGGTCCTTTGTTTTATCTTTTATATGAACTCCAAAAAAAGAAACTGCTTCCATCAGAGATGATTCAAAAAGTTTATGATTATTACTGGGATTTGTTCAAAGCAAATTACGATGATTGGAATAAACGCAAAAAAGATTTAGAAATTTTTCAAAACATTGTTGAGAATTATACTTCTGTTGATACTCTGCTTTCCGATATGGCGATTGAACCAATAATAGAAAGTGTTGTGGATGTTGAAGCAACTGACAAAGAAGAAGAATATGTAACACTTTCTACCATTCATTCCGCAAAAGGATTGGAGTGGCACTCGGTATTTATAATTCATGCGGTTGAAGGATACTTCCCTTCTGCAAGATCAGTTGAAAGTTTAGAAACATTAGAAGAGGAAAGAAGATTGATGTATGTAGCTTCGACTCGTGCAAAAAATAATTTATTCGTAACCTATCCAATGAATCTTTACGATCGTGAAGCAGGAATGACATTATCAAAACCATCACGATTCATATCAGATATTACTCCCGATTTAGCTGAGGGCTGGCTGCTGGAAGAGGATTATTAATTCTACATTGTCATTGCGAGTAAGTCTTCGAACGAAGCAATCTATCCAACTATTTTATAGTTCACTTCGCTGCACTCTTAATGACTTATTCATATTATTTCATCAACACTCCTACTGGGATTATTACTGAAGTGAAGTATCACTTCAGTAATAACATTTTACGGCTTAATTTATTTTCATCAGTAATAATTGAATAAATATAAACTCCGCTTGGTAAATTATAAGCATTCCCACCATTAGCGGATCCTCCTGTGGCCGAAAAATCTATCTTATAATTGCCTGCTGATTGATAACCAAAATTTTTCTCAAAAACTTTTTCACCAAGAATATTTATAACATTAAATCTGATTTCAGATCCTTTTAGAATTTTATATTCTATTGTAGTATTTGGATTAAATGGGTTGGGATAATTTTGATACAACACAAAATCTTTTGCAAAAGATTCGTTTTCAACAACACCATAGCCAAGATGACGTGGTATTCCGAATAGTTGAATGTGTCCATCAATACTATCTTCCCAGATAGTATAAACCACCATTCCAATCTTATCCAATCCAACTGGTCCTACTGCTAAGTTTGGCTTTGATACTGCAACCTGAACAAGACTATCTGTATTCCAAATTCCAAAATCAGATAAATCAATTCTAACTTTAGTTACTCCATTATTCTCAGCTAAGAAAGTGTATGGCATATAATGATCAAAGTCAAAAAGTTGTTTGTTAAATTTTTTGCCAACTATTAGAAGTGAGTACATATCAAAAGAGGAGATATTCCCTTCGTATTCAATATTCACCAATTGAGGTGAAGTAATAGAAACCGGATCTTCAATTATGAATTGTCTTTTGTTAGTTTGAACTGTGTCCTGATAAAATAATCCCCATATATTATAACCGGAAACTTGTAAAGATATATCAGAACAATCGCAGCTATCTTTTACAATTGTTTGTGGCTGCCAGTTGCCATTAAATGGTTTAAATCTTCTGACTATTCTTTTTTGAAAAAGATTGGATTCTTCCACAGCAAAAACATAATGCCCGCCAAATATACCCCAGTCACCTGTTTCAAGACCAACAAACTCGGTATAATGATAATCAGTACTGTCTTTAAAAACGATATTCTCTTTTATTTGATTATTCTTATCCGTTAAAAAAACTATTTCTGTTTGCCGTTTAAATAAAATATTTACAGAATCCTGAAACATATTTGTTGATTCAAAAAACTTTGGTGAAAATTCATCATTCAGCGAAGAAGCAAGAAATATGGGATCACCAAAAATTCCATTAGAATCAGGAATAAGTACGATATCCCAATTTCCATTTTGGTTTGTTTGATAGAGCAATCCTGAATTACTTTCAAACGAAGGATTGATATTTAGATAATTGCCGGATGTAAGAGCGATAGTATCTTCAAATTTTTTAGTGTCTGAATTATATTTGATTGAATAAATATTTGAAAAACCATTATTATGTAATTCAAAAAATATTGGAGGAGGATTGAATGCATATTCATCTTTATAGATAAATGGATTCCTTGCATCGAAATCACCGTTAGTGATTTGCTCGATGAAATTAGTTTGAGGCAAAATTAAAGATTGCAAAAATATCAAAGAAAAAAATATTGTCTTTTTCATAACTT
>DAIRCT010000112.1:0-6623 GCA_036796535.1 Ignavibacteriaceae bacterium | reverse complement strand
CGGGACTTCAATACCAATTAGCTCAGCCATTTTCATTGTAAGCGATTCATTCTCTGGCATTTCGGGATAAAAATTATTTTGTGGTTTTAAAATATATTCCCCGCCTCTATCCACAACATCAAATACTTCATCTTTAATATTAAGTTTTGCACTTAGTTTTGGCTGCACACCTTGAATAGACATTTTATCCGCTCTGATAGCAGCTTCTCGTAATTGTTCTTCTTGTGTTAATGGTAAATCTTTTAACTGAGTCAAATTTCTTGAAAGAAGTTTTAATCCTTTATCAGAATATTTTTTATCACCGCAAGGTTGATATGTTATCGGGCAAATGTTCATTCAACTTCCTCCAACGTAACTGAACCAACTAAATCTTTACCAGTTATAAGCAGAATAGAAAAAAAATCATTTCGATCTATTTTTGTTTGTCGTAACAATGCATCAAGTTGAATTCCTTCTGGCAATAAACCTTCGAAGAATGGAGGAAATTCATCGAACACATATTGTTTTTGTTTGACTGGAAGAGTTAATGAAATTGGCGAACCATTATAATCGTCCGCATAATTAAATTGATACTTTTTACCTTTGTCAATCTCTATCAAATCACCAGCATAAATTCCAAAATTATAAACTTTAGCTTTCCTCATTTCCCATCTCTATTAAATGCATAATTGGGCTCTTCATTTCCAGTTTGATATTTAAAACTGAAAGTATTTTTAGCAATGAGTTTAGCTGTACAGTTTCTTTCCCTTTTTCAATATCAAAAACAACTGTTTTCCCAACTCCAGCTAAATCAGCTAACTGCTTTTGAGTAAGTTTACTTTTCTTTCTATGAAAGATTATTATTTTTCCTATTTGTTTCGATGTCATTTTATACCGTTATAACAGTAATATAAATTGTTTTTAATGAAAAAATAGTATTGGGGCATCTAAATGTCAAGAAAAATATCGTTATAACAGTAAAAAATTCAATTTATATTGAATAAAAATTAAAAATGGGCTAAATAAAGAATTATTACTGTTATACCGGTAATAATGAATAATAAAAAACCTTCGAGATTTTTAAAAATCCCGAAGGTTAAATTATTTATTTCCTTCCCTTAGGGAAGGGCTAGGGATGGGCTTCCTATTCTTCCGGTTTTCCTCTTAATGAATCCCAAATCATATAGGCACAAAGTAATGCAAACATTACAAGCGCCAATAATTCTGCTGAGTTAGATTCAAACCATTCTGTGTTTATCCAGTTAAAGTTTAAGAATCTTAAAAATGCACTGAACACACCCATCAAAGCTCCGCCGGCAATAAAGCCAGAGGCAATTAGTGTTCCGCGTTCTCTTCTTGCATTGTTAACTTTTTCATTTTTGCTTCTTGTAGAAACAAAATGTGCAATCAATCCGCCAACTAAAAGCGGAGTGTTAAGTTCAAGTGGAATATACATTCCAAGTGCGAAAGCTAATGCGGGAACTTTAATCATCGTAAGCACTAATGCTAAAATTGCTCCAACAATGTAAAGCGTCCACGGTGCGGGTTGCTGATCCATAAGCGGTTGAATTACTGCAGCCATTGCGTTTGCCTGCGGTGCTACAAGAGCATTTGGTCCGGTAAATCCAAATGTTTGATTCAAAATCATTATAACAAATCCAACTGTTAATGCTGAAACAAGAACTCCAAGAAATTTCCATTGCTCTTGTTTTTGCGGCGTTGTACCGAGCCAGTAACCAATTTTTAAATCAGTAATAAATCCACCCGCCATTGAAAGAGCAGTACAAACCACTCCGCCAATAATCAATGCGGCAATCATTCCTGATTCACCCTTTAATCCAATAGAAGTTAAAATGATGGATGATAGAATTAATGTCATCAAAGTCATTCCGCTTACAGGATTTGTACCAACAATTGCGGTTGCATTTGCGGCGACAGTTGTAAATAGAAATGCTACAACTAAAACTATTAGCAATCCTGCGATAGCCCAGCCGATATTATGAACAACTCCCATCTGGAAAAAAACAAGAAGCAAAATAGCAGTAACAACCAATCCACCAATAATTATTTTCATTGATAAATCTCGTTGTGTCCTTGCTGTTTGATTTGAGGCATCTTTCTTCTCAAAGATTTCTTTAAAGCCAAGAGTAATAGCATCACGTATTATTTTTGATGAGCGAATGATTCCGATTATTCCCGCCATTGCAATTCCACCAATACCAATATGGCGAACATATTGTCTGAAAATTTCTTCGGCCGTCATTGCAGAAATTAATTTGGTTGCTCCGGTTCCAAAAGTTTCAGTTAATCCGCCACCGATGTATGAGATAACAGGAACAAGCAAATACCAGCTAACAAAGGAACCTGCGGCAATGATTGCAGAATATTTTAATCCGACAATATAACCCAAGCCCATTACTGCGGCGCCAACGTTTAATCTAAAAACAAGTTTAAATTTGTCTGCAAGCATCTCACCAAATCCAAATACGCGGGTTGTAAATGTTTCACTCCACCATCCAAAAGTTGCAATAACAAAATCATAAATGCCTCCAATCAATCCGCTTACAACAAGTACAAGTGCCTGCTTGCCGCCTTTTTCACCGGCAACTAATATTTCTGTTGTTGCTGTTGCTTCAGGAAAAGGAAATTTTCCATGCATTTCGGAAACAAAATACTTTCTGAATGGAATCAAAAAAAGTATTCCAAGAATTCCGCCAAAAGTTGAAGCAAGAAAAACCTGCCAGAAGCTTGCATTAAGATTTAAAATATATAATGCGGGAATTGTGAATATCGCACCGGCAACGATTAATCCTGAGTTTTGCCCGATTGATTGGATAATCACATTCTGGCCAAGCGAGCCCTTAATTTTTAGAACTGATGATAATCCGACAGCGATGATTGCAATCGGTATCGCGGCTTCAAACACCTGCCCGATTTTTAATCCGAGATAAGCTGCGGCTGCAGAAAACAACATAGCCATCAGCAAACCAACGATTACAGAGTATGGCGTTATTTCACGTGGAGATGAATCTGCAGGCATTATTGGTTTGTATTCTTCGCCTGGCTTTAATTCATTATAAGCATTTTCGGGAAGTCCTTTAATTTGTCCGCTTTGATGTTCGCTCATATTAGATTCCTTTATTAATATTTAAAGTAAACTGGAAGTTCATATTCCGTTTTGCCGCTAACCGGAGATTTGAAATAAATTTTTCCGAATCCCTTGCCTTTTAAAGAAGCATCAATTTCAGGTTTTACAAATTTAACATCAATTGTTTTAACATTATTGGGATATAAGGTTAATGAATTTCTGCCGGCATTTTTAACATCAAGACTAGTGGGGTTTGGCAAATAAGTTAATTCATCTACAAAAACATTTGCATTTAACTCTTTACTTACAAATGCTGGAATAAATTCAAGAACATAAACAGCACTATCTTTATCCGATGGCATATCAACACTAACGTTGCCGCCGCTTCGGTAAGATAAACCGCCTTTACTTATTGCCTTTCCATTTTCATCAAGTATCTGAAAAGCGAAATCGGTTATCTTGTTAAAATCTTCTTTTGTAAGCGTGAAAGAAAACTCTTTTGACTTCTCTCCTTTTTTAATTTCAAAAGGCATTTTGTAAGTGTCTTTTCCATCAACCTTTACCACATAGCTGTTTTTAATTCCCGATAATTCGCCGCTTAGATTATAAGATTTTGTTTCATTAAAGTAATTAACTAAATCAATCCTGGAATTATCAGCAGTAAGATCTTTATCATTAAGTCTGCTTAAAGAATAAAATTCAACTGCAAGATTATAAGTTGAAGGTTCAGCAGCAAGCAAAAATCCATCAACAACTAATTCATAAACTCCGGGTGTTAAATCATAGTATAAGTTTTCAACTTTCTCATCGTTGTTTGTAGAAGATAAGAGAGCAGAAACATCAATCTGAATCCCATCATTGTTATGTAGATAATATCTGCACCTTGAATATTTTTTTAATGAAGGATCTCTGCTAAGAACAACTTTCATTGTGTTTTGCCCTGCGGGAATTTGTATAAAATACCTTTTAATCATTCCGGCATTTACTACTTCATCTTTCCAATTCATTTTATAATTGTTTGATGAGTTGAATTCATATGGAATAACAATGGTTGCCAGCATATCAAATTCAGGGAATGCTGAACCATCATCTCTGGTGGCAGAAATTTTTGTTGTATAAAGTCCAAAATTTTTCATTTTGGATTTATCAACTCTGACATTAATTATTGCAGATTGATCATTTCTGATATATGTTTTTTTCTGAATAAGTTTTAGCCAATCAGCATCTGCTTTAAGATTAAAAGTTCTGTAAAATTTATCGGTCTTAACTGAGTTATCTCTTTTAATAACGTAAGAAAAAGATTCATCGCCGGTAAGAAAAGAACCATCTCTTATAAAAAGATTTCTGGATTTGTTATCCGGTTGATTTGGTGCAAATGAAGAAATAGTATAAGTCTCAAATTTTTTCTGTTCATCATTCTTAAGATATTTTTTCATCAACTCATAAGCTTTGGGAACATTGATATACCCGCTGCCTTCATCAAGCACAGTATATTGAGGCCAATAAGTTGCGGATTCGCGAATGATTTTAAACAAAAATTGTGAAGTAATTTTAATGTCAGGAAATTCTTTTTGAGCAGCACTTAAAAGTAAAGCCATTACTCCGGAGGTATAAGGGCAGGCCATACTTGTTCCTGCTTTTTTATCACTGCCGTCAAAATTTGGAACAGTGGAAGTTGCTGATCCCGGTGAAAGCACATCTGGTTTGCTAACTTCTCCGCCGCGCGAACTAAAAGGAAAGATAATATCATAAGGTAAATCACTTCCATAATTATCACGCGCAACCTCTTGAGCAAGAACAGCACCGGAGGAAAATGCATAACTGCTTGCAGATGGCAAACCGGTTGTTGAAATTCCAGGTCCTTCGTTGCCATTACTTAAACTTACATACAAATAGGGATTTTTCTTTAAAAGATCTGCAAGAAAACTTTCCATTTCAGATCTACCCTCAATCTCAGATCCAACTCCAAAGCTCATGCTTACAATGCAAGGTTCTTTTCTCTCTTTGGATATTTTGTCTGCATAAAGATAAGCTTTCCTCATACTTTCATTAACTGTTGCGCCGCCGGGATAATTATTATTCCCGAGTTTTAACCCAATAATATTTGCTCCGGGTGCAACACCGTTTAATCCAACTTCTCCTATATTAAACCCTGTAGCAATACCTGCGCAGTGTGTTCCATGTCCGCCATCATCAAAAAAGAAAACAACTTTATTCTCATCAGGAAAAATATTTAAAGCCATTGTGAAGGGCGTTAATCCCTTTTCTTTTTTGATTGTGAAAGCGTCAAAATTTTCTTTGTATGTTCTTATGGGATTTTCATCAGACAAATCACCATTGCCATTAAGATCAAAGTAAACTACCCAGTAACCCTTGGCTGTTTTGTAAGCGGTAAAGTAATACACGTCATCGGTATTGCCGTTGCCGTTTAAATCAGCAGCGCCGCTACCGGAGTTTAGAAGATGCTTTTCAGGAAATGCGCCAATAAAATATTTGTCATCTGCTGATTTAAGAAATTTTTTTATATCAGCTTTTACTGAATATTTCATTTCTTCATTTGCCAGGTAGGTTGTATCGTCTTTAGATTCAATTTGTGCCGGATAAAATAATATATCACCCTCGCCGGTAAAATCCTGAACATCAATTATTTTAACATTTCCTGTGGAAGTTTTAATTAGCCCGTCAACGCCAAGATCAACACCTGTATCAAGTATAATAACGATTGTTCCTCTGCCGTCATATTCGGGATGCTGCGCTAAAAACTCTGCAACGCCTGTATTTTTTAACGAAAGAAAAGTCTGTATATTTTCCTGCGGAAGGATAGCTGCAGTTAGCAGAAATAAAATTAGAAAAAATAATTGTCTGGTCTTCATATATAACCTGATTAGTTTTGAAATGAATAAATTAATTTTTTCGGGGTGAGAAAATTTGTGATGAAGTAATATTTGAGTTGCTTCATAAGCTTAAATTTAATTATAAAATTTATGCTTAAATTTAAGCACAAATAACTTGAGTTTTCAAATAAATTATTAAGTGTTTTTGTTTGAGTGTCATTTCGAATCCGACTTTAGTCGGTGAGAAATCTGTTACAATAAAAGGTTCAAGATTTCTCAGTCTCCCTAAGGGATGCCGATGGCAGAAGCCTCAGTCGAAATGACTCAGACAATTTTACATCAAAGTTATCTATGAAATCAAAACTTTACATCGTATCAACACCAATTGGCAATTATGAAGATATAACTCTCCGTGCTTTGCGAATATTAAAAGAGTGTGATTTTATTATTTGTGAAGAATTAAAAGAAGCTCGAAGATTTTTATCTCACTATAAAATAGAGAAAGAATTTTTTCCTCTTAATGAGCACAACGAAAATAAAAGTGCAAATGAGTTGATCCTAAAATTACTGGAAGGAAAATCAGCAGCACTAATTTCCGATTGCGGCACTCCGCTTTTTTCTGATCCCGGGCATTTGCTTGTTGATCTTGCATTGCAAAACAGAATTGATGTTATTCCTGTCCCCGGTGCAAGTTCTTTGCTTACAGCTTTGGTTGGCAGTGG
>DAIRCT010000111.1:0-6784 GCA_036796535.1 Ignavibacteriaceae bacterium | reverse complement strand
ATTATCTGAACTGTGGTGCAGTTCTGTTAGTTGGTTTCAATGAATGAAACTATATTTGAGAGTGGCTTATCGTAATCTGAAAAATTGGATATTGGTATGTTTAATTAAATAAATCTTAAATACATTAAGATTTAATTTGCAAAAAAAAATGAGACCCCCCATAATTATTTGTGTAATAATTAATTCAACAATTTATTTATCAGCACCAATTTCAGTTACCAGGGGAATACCAAAATCTTTTTTCAAACTATCTTTCCATTTAATCAAAGGATCATCTTTATATAAATTATAAAGTTTGAATTTATAATCAGATTTGTAGAGCCCTTCTAAATTAGTAGCCATTTCTAATGTTAATGTGTCAGTATGACCATTGTTTGTTAAATGCATTCGCATTTTATTCACTTTACCAATCCAAATTGAATCGTTTATAAATGGTCTAATTGTATCAACTAATTTTTCAACATTGTTATCAAGAAATGGTTCAATACTTACACTAGTAGCATAACCAGTTTTGAATGCATATTCTAATGCTCTAATTCTTTCATCAAAATTAGGCGCATTAGGTTCCCAAAATTTTAAGGTGTCTGAATCAGAACTTCCAATAGAAAATCTGAAAGTTATTTTGTCCCGGTAATCACTAAATGTATCGCAGAGTTTATTAATACACATATAATTAGGTTTGGTAACAATTAGTACCTCGTTACCCGCCTCCAAGAGTCTACCTAATACCAATGAATAAGCATCATAGGTATTAGGGGTAATATCGTGTGAAGTTGGGAACATAATTCTACCACTATGTTTTTTACTCCTAAGATTAAAGTTCTTTTCATTTAGTTTTTCAATGAACCAGTTATCTGCGGATTTTCTATTAAACCGAACTGCCATAGACTTAGCATAGCAGTATTTACAATCATTTGCGCAGCCATGATAAACATTAAAGTTATTCGCTGCCCATTCTTTGGTGCCAGGAAATATTGGACTTTGAGTGGAATTATTTTTGCTCTCAGTAATCATATTAGTTCCTTTTTTATTTTAATTATTTATTGAATTATAGTGAAGTTAGATAAGTGGAATTTTTAATAGAAACTATATCTGTTAGTGTCTTGCCCGTTCAAGTAATATCAGGTTTTGTTAATCTCGTATTTTGTGTTTCTATAATAAATTATACGAAATTCCTGTTTTTACTACGCCATTGAATTTATTAGTACCCAAAATTTCTGGTGTGCAGAACCAGAATTAGTGTTGAATCCTATATATAATAGTGAACATCATTTCATAGGTCGAAATCCTTCTTGTTAAGTGAAAAAAATAATTGTTTGTGATGTGGTAATCCCGGAATAATTTGGTTTGATATTCCGCGAATACCAAGCTTTCTGCAGATATGGTTTGCTTAAGGTATATGATATCCTCGTTATGGTTGAAAACCTAAACAATTTTTACTTAACATTTAATAACTCACACTTAAACTGTATGTTTTACGTAATGTTATGCAAATCTAAAAATCGGCCATTATCAGATAGTTGTTTTACGATCAGTGGTCTGCTCATACCAATCCAAAAGCGACGTTTTCAAAAGTGTATCTGACGGATATGCTTGTTTACTATAGTGTATTTAAATCTTTGAACTAATCACCATACGCTTATTATTAATTTTCTTGAGGGTATCTGTTCTTAACGACAAAAGATAAATTATAGATACGGCGATAGACGGAACATCCAAATTTTAGATTGTCAACCAGTATCTGCTTCTTAACCTTTACTTTATAGGTTGCCTTTTATTTGTTAAAGGTTTTAATTAAGTAGGCTTTTTTTGTTGGTCAGTAATATGAAAGTGCCAAACTCGTCTAATGTTTGTAACCACTATAATAACTGAGTAGTGAGCCAAACACAGATTTAAATCTTCACATCAAAAACCTATCATGTATAGTGATCAGCTACGTAATTAATCCTAATATTTTTACCTGTTCTTAATAACCCACATTGATTTGTTCTGAATGTCCGATGATTTGATTTACTGACAATGATGCGTTGACCTGCAATGTTTAATGCATAAAATCAGTTGCTTTCAGATATTCGTTAATTATACAGATACTGTTGATTCCTGACCAGGACCGGCGGTTTCTTGAAAAGACCAACCTCGTCGGCATAAGCTATTTATCTTTTGAATATTGTAAGTAACTAAGTTATTTCCGACATACTCATTTATTAATTTTCTAGGTACTTTTTGTTCCTTGCGACAAATGAACAATCTTAACGGCGATAGGTGG
Source organism: Ignavibacteriaceae bacterium (assembly GCA_036796535.1). GTDB lineage: Bacteria > Bacteroidota > Ignavibacteria > Ignavibacteriales > Ignavibacteriaceae > IGN3. Next base: position 4,518 of record DAIRCT010000111.1, on the reverse strand, counting down.
AACAACCAAAATTTAGATTGCTAACCAGTATCTGCGTCTTAACTTTTTCTTTGTAGGCGGCCTTTTACCTTTTTTAAACGATTTGATAAAATAGGCGGTTCTTGCAATTAACCTATTATTGAACTGTCAACCAATGGCACTCCGCTGATGAAACAAATAAATTTTACCAGAGACTTGAGGCAGTACAGCTCTTTAAAGATTTCGGTTATCTAATTTTGTAGGTAAATATCTCAAATAGGCACCTGACTATTAGCTCTCGAATCACTAATTAGCGTTCGTCTAAAGGCACAAAATTTAAAGCGCCGTAAAAGAGTGTGCGTCAGAGCATCAATAGCTTGTAACTCCTTAATCTTAATCAGGTTACAAAAATAATCTGTATGCAATATTTTTACTCTTTACTATAATACTAACAGGAAAAATTGCATACTTTCACACATCTGCTTTTATAATTTCAGTAAGCTCTTTTAATTCTTCAGCTAAAAGATTGACACCGAATTGTGAAACAACCTCATTTAATTTCAAAATATCTTTAAATTTATAACCTGACCGGTGTCCATCCTTTTTGGCATTATTGTAAACTCTAGTGTTCCGATAGACTTTTTTTAATCTTTCCACATATCCGGATTTAAAGTAATTATGTAACACTGATTTTGATTTTTTATTGAATTTTGATTTTAAATTTTTACTGGTTACAGAGTTTTGCTTATTCAGGAATTCATTTAATTGCTGCGCAAATTTTCTTTCATTTAGATTTAATTTTGAGCCAATCCTTTTATATTCATTGGTCAGTTTGAGTTCATCCTTTAGGCTGAGATAATAAATAAATTTCAAGCTATAATAAAGCTCTTCGCATTTTTCTATGCTAATTAATTTAATGGCTAAATCTTTCTCTATCCCTAGTGATATATACCATTTAAACGGTTCAAAAAATGAGCTAAGGTTGTCAGGCCCGACATCATCTAATCCTATTGCTTTCTCAGATCTGTCATTATGCGCAAAAAAATTTCGTATGAATCGATTATTTTCATATTCTCTAAAGTTGATTAAATTTTTATTGTAAAGATGATTTTGAACTTTACTAGGGTAATGGTTAATAAGGTCGATATATTTTGGGAAGTTTTGACGAAAATCATGCTCGATTCGTTTTGTCAGAATAGGTTTAAGATCGATTATGCCGTCGATACTTTCTATTATTATTTTATTCTTCCCCAGATACTTCTTCAAAAACAACTTCCTAACTTGTTGATTTTTAATGGACATTTTGAAATAGTCCTTAAGCCCTCGGAATATGATATATTCTTCAAACGGCTCTAAGGATCCATTTTTCTCTATAATTTCTTTTTCTTTATACTCTACATTGTAACGCCTCTTGAATAATATGTCAGGCTCAAGTTCTCTATATAGTTTAAGTCCCATTAAATATTCAGCGAGAAATTCCCAACTATCCAAACTTCTTGATTGATATTCTCTAAACTTATAAAAATGTTTTTCTTGTGGATCAGGATCTCCTTCAATTAAATCAAATACGGTATCGACACCTTCTCGAAATCGATTTATGAACTGATAAACTTCAACGATGCTTGGCTCAGACCCAATGTATATTTTATCAGCTTTAGAATAAATGTTTAGTCCGGTAGAAATAGCACTCGTACACAATAAGTATTTAATATTTGAGGGAATTTTCCCAGTCTCAATTATTTGCAATTGTATTTCATCATCTTTTGTCTCAGAGCTGAATATTAGGACATCATCTTCCATTATATGCATTTTTTCTGTAATAAATTTCTTCGTGATTTCGAGATCATTTATGTGATTCCTAAATATAATTTGGAGAGAATTAGACTGGTATTTAATTAATAATTCTTTAATAAGAATGTTAAAACGATTTTCTTGACAACCAGTTACTATTTTATATTCGTTTATACAAACTCCGGGTGCATCAGAAATAAGATTTACAATTTTAAACCTTTCCCCAGGATTCCTGTAGTCTATACATCCATATGGAGATGCAGAAAGTGCAATAGTTCTACCAAACCTGTGCATGACTTCCCTAATTGACCTGATTGCATTCCCTCTGTAATTTGAGTCTGTTACCATTTTGTGATATTCATCGATAATTAGATAATAATCTGGGGGGTAACTGATACACTTAAATATTTTTGGAATTTGATCATAAACGGTAACGATTGATTCTCCTTGATTAATAAAATCTTTCACTAAAAGTTCGGCTGTATCTTTATCTACATCTTTTAGTAAATGATCTTCCTTTAATTGCCATACTTGGCTATTGAGCGGCACTATAAGAACAAATTTTATTTTTTTTTCTAGCAAATATTTTATAACATTAAAAGTTTTTCCAGAATTAGGAGGTGAGATGAGTAATATATTTTCTTTTATTTTTTTTATTATGGTATCGATCAACTCAAGATTAATTTTCCCATCAATAACCCTTTCATAGTCATAAGACATAGAGAAGAAATCATTTATAACCTCAGACAAGGGATAATCAACTAGTTTTTGAATTAATATCTTATCTAAATTAATTGAAGTACTTATTGGAGGTTTACTACAAATAGTTTTTGAATCTGCATCATAAAAAAGCTGTTCATATATGTTCTGGTATAATAATTTAGATCCGACTTTTATAATTTTATAATTTCCACATATCCCTTCGTCAGGGTAAATATTTGAAAGTGCTTGATTAAATTCGTTTTGTTTTCTGGTAGAAGGAATGGATAAGTTCCGTTTATCATCAGTACTGTTATTTTTTACAGGTGTCATCAGTAACTCAAAAATAGTTTTAAAAATAATTCAATTGTTAAATTTAAATATTATTTTTCACAGTCGGATAAGAATGGGCAGCAAATTTTGCTGCCCATTTGTAATGATATGTTATTTCTTACTTCTTGCAATGAAAAGTGTTATGGCGATCTTTTCGATATCAACCATCCCATTCAAATCAGTCTGTATCTGGAATGCATCCTTATAACAGTTGAGCATAATGGAGTATAGTTGATCTGTCTGCTTTGGTTTCTCCTCTATAGCGTCGCCCTGTTCATTCTCTTCAGGCGTGGGTTTAATTTCTTTATTAGTTTTTACGTCACTTTCTACAACGTATTTTGTGATAAGTTTTGTACCTCGCTGCGCTGCAAGTTTCGTTACAATCAATTTGTCACCCTTTTTGTATTCCTGTAGCTCCTGATGAATTTCTTCCGGTGCGAAGAATGCAAATTCAGATTCCTTTGTTTTAACTGCATACAAGAAGTAATCACCATATTGGGATTTTCCCACAACTGGATCATCGTATAGAAGTTCTATCTCTGTGGGCTGGTTTAACTGCAATTCAAGTTTTCTGCGCTCTGTCATTTTAATCTTCCTTTCTTTTATTTAGTTTATAAGAAAATTCTTCTCTACCTTCTATTACTGTGACTCCTTTAGGTATGCGGCCTTTGTTCTTAATGTAGGCCTTTATCTTATTCAAATCAGGCTTTACTTCTTCAGGAACTACGCGTATCATATCAGCTGTTGCAGTTTTCAGGAACTCTTCAAGATTAGAGATTTCAACTTTGTCTGGTTTTTTGTAGTATCGAAGTTCACCGTTCGGCAACTCAATAGTTTTTCGGGCCTCCTGCTTAATCCAGGCTTCGAGTTTGAGAGATAGAAAGTTTATCTTATCCTGAAGCTTAGAGTTTTTATTCAGTGACCATTCCTTTATGATCTCTATTTCTTTTTCAGCTTCAGCAAAGTTTGATTCTATTTCTGCTTGAAGCTTGCCTAATTCAATGAGTATCAGATCAAAGTAGGCAGCTGTCTGTTTTATTTCTTTCTGTTCTGCTTCAAGAAGCAGCTCATCAAGAAAGTTTACTTCCATTGCTAACCTCCTTTTCTTCTTTTAATGATAATTGGTTTAGAAATATTTCTATCGCCTCATTGGCCAGTTTTGTGATTGGCTTCTTGGGCACTGATGAATGCTTCAGCTGGTACAACCTGCGCACCAGTTCCGGTTTTATTTTTGGACTATATGACATCGTACAAGTCCTCCTCATTTATGCTCATTCCACAGACTTCACATTTATTAAACAGCTTACCTTCATAATAAACGGTCTGTGAGAGGCACCAGGGACATTCAATTATAAGTTCTTCTGACATTGATGCATACTTGTATCTGTGATCATACCATCTGCTTTTTGCTGGATAGTATTTTTTATATGATTCCACTCCTTCCTTGTTAATAATGAGAGCGTAGTTATTCTGCATCTCATAGAAGTGGAAATCTTTTTCTCCCAGGTTAAATCCTCTTACAGTTACTTTTTCTATAGATAAAGCTTCCTGCATTATCTCCCGTTCACTGCAGAAATAAAGAATGTCATCCTTTGAATCGTAGTAAAGATCGATGGGGTTCTCCTTCTTAACCAGGACTAATCTTTTCGGATTATTCTTATCAATCATTGCCACAGCAAAGGATCCTTCTACTTTCTCAAAGAGATGTTTTATTCTATCTCCTTTCATTTTCATTGA
>DAIRCT010000110.1:4620-6840 GCA_036796535.1 Ignavibacteriaceae bacterium | reverse complement strand
CAGTTTTTGTATCATCAAGCTGCGGCTCCTGCTCAAGATAGCCGATAGTAAAACCGGGAGAAAGAACTGTTTCTCCGTTTATGTTCTTATCAACTCCGGCAAGAATTTTTAGCAGTGATGATTTACCTGATCCGTTTAATCCGATAACACCAATCTTTGCACCGAAGAAATAAGACAGGTAAATATCTTTTAAGATCGGCTTGTTATTATAGAATTTGCTTACTCCAACCATTGAGTAAATAATTTTGTTTGGTTCGTTGCTCATTTTGCTCCTCAATGTGGAGTCCACCTTAAAGGTGGCCTCCACTTCCTTTCTTAATAATTTCTGTTTCAGATGTGTGATACCTCTTTAGGTGTGCTACACTTTTCTTCCTTTTGTTTATGTGTTGTGTAAAAATAAGGAAAGTGTTCTTAAAGTCTTCAGTCCTCAGCGGGTAGTGTTTAATCCAGAGGAATGTATAGTAAATTAAAATGTGTTCTGAACTTAAGTTATTTATGTTTTCTTTAATATCACTAACGAAATATCATCACTAACCTTTGCTTCGCCACGGAATTGCTCAACGGTAAGTATTGTTTTACGACCAAGCTCTAAAGATGTTAAATGATAATTCCCTTTAAGAAGATTGAATAATCTTTCTTTTCCAAAAAATTGGTTTGCTTCATTGGCGGCTTCTGTAATACCATCCGAGTAGGCAAAAAATATTTGGTTCGTTTGCAAGCTTAGCGATACATTTTTGTAGGTCGCGCTATTAAAAAGACCGAGGGCTGCATCACCTTTTTCAAATTCCATTAAATTTCCGTCTTTTAATATTATTGGCGGCAAGTGTCCTGCATTAGCGAATTTAATTTCACCTTTGCTTGCAGATATTTCAAGACATATCATAGAAGCAAAAAGATTAGGCAGACTATCGCGATGAAATATTTTATTTGTTTTAGTAGTTAGCTCGGCAGGATTAAAAGATGAATCTGCAAACGCACGCACTGTAGCTTGAAGTTTAGCAGTCAGAAGTGCCGCACTTAATCCTTTACCTGCAACATCTGCAATAGTTATAACACTTCGGTTATCATCAATCTTTAAAAAATCAACAAGATCACCACTGACTTCATTTGCGGAAGAAGTATATAGAAAAATATCCCAGCCATCAAGTTTCGGATTCTCTTCGGGCATAAGAGCTTTTTGAATCTTTCTTCCGGCAATTAATTCTTCAACAGCAAGCAATTTGTCTTTTAGTTCCAGCACAAGCACAAACAGAATCAGAAGACCACCCAAGAGAGTATCGTTGGAGGAATTGTTCTGATTATCAATACGAATACTGCTTCCAAGAAACATCAATACAAGACCAAGTATTACTAATAATTTTCTGAGTGGAGTTAGCTTTTCAAAAATACTTAAGATAAGATAACCGGACTGAAAAAAGAATCGTGGAAGACGACTCATATTTTTAAGTTTATCTTTCTTTTCATCATCAAGATAAAAATCTTTTAAATCGCGGTATTCTTTTTTGATATCTCGCCTGAACTGAAGATTTTTTATTTCATCTACAATATTGGTTGGGTTTGATTTATATGAATTTTTTTGTTCCATTATTTTTATTTTAATCTTAAATCAAAATATTATTTGCTATTAAAGTTAATCACCTAACTTAAAGTACACAATAGTTCTTTGATGAGTGGTATTTATTAAACTCAAAATAATCGGTGCTTGTTTTAAAAGAGTTTTTTAGAATACAATAATGATTTTAAATAAAGTTTAATCTAATTTTAAAGTAGTTAGTAAAACATTTATAAAAATGAAAAACTTTTTAGGTTTTCTTTTATTTGTTTATCTAGCATCATTGTCCATAAATACCGGAAGAACCCTTTCTCAAAGCATTGACTCAACATATCTGAATAACGAACAAATTTTTAGCAAAGTGCCACCCGAACATAATTATAAAATTTTAGGAGTTAGTTTTATATCAGGATATATGATTCCGCATGCTAAAGAAGTTTTAAATGTTCGTGGTGCAAATCCCCGTGGTTATGAAGCAAATATTTTTTGGCATTTAAACAATAACGATGTTTGGAATGATTGCCATTGTTATCCAAGAATAGGTGTGTTTATATCTTTTTATGATTTTGATCTTACAGATATTCTCGGTTATGGAATTGCCAGCGGAATAAATCATTAGGAGCAGAACTTGAAAGAAATGGAAGAGCAGTTGAAATAACGAGAAGATT
>DAIRCT010000110.1:0-4520 GCA_036796535.1 Ignavibacteriaceae bacterium | reverse complement strand
CATTAGGAGCAGAACTTGAAAGAAATGGAAGAGCAGTTGAAATAACGAGAAGATTAAATCCTGAGGCAGAAGTTGATCCTTATCGTGCTTCAATTTTAGCGGGCATAGAATTTTTAATGGGCAGAGCAATTTTTAGTATTCAGATGGGTGGATATTTCCATCGTCCTTTTCCAGAAAAAGATGATGTTTATCAAAGATGGGGATTAGTTTATAATATTTTTGGCAACTTTTATGCAGGCATCAACTTTAAATCTTACAGAAACTCCGCCGACCACTTGAGTTTAAGAATAACATTTTCAATCTAAAAGCGTAAACTATTAACATCCATCAACAATCGCTCTGCATCAATTTTATTTGCAAGTTAATAGAAAAAATGTTTGTTTATAGATAATGTTTTTTCATTTGTTGAAGAGCATATTCGGGTAATGAAATAAGAAATCACATTTATTTAGATTTTTTATGATTACTTTTTATAAAAAAATATTTTTTATCCACTTCTTATTTCTAATAATAAGCTTACAGATAGATTTAAATTCACAATCAATTGTTTTTAATCGCTTAACAACAAATAACGGACTATCAAACAATTATGTATCAAGTATAATTCAGGATCAATTCGGTTTTTTATGGTTCGCAACAGATGACGGCTTAAATCGGTTTGATGGATACGAATTTAAAGTTTACAGAAATAATCCCGCAGATAAAAATTCAATTTCGGATAACTCAATCTGGACGTTATCTTTGGATGACTCCGGTAAAATCTGGATTGGTACGAAAACCGGCTTCATAAATTGTTATGATCCTAAACTTGATAAATTTACAAGCTGGGAAATTAAATCTAAACTTACCAACGATAATCCGATCACAACCATTTACATCGATAAAAAATCTAACTTATGGATTGGCACTTACAGAAGCGGTTTGTATAAGCTTGATCCCAAAACAGGGAAAACAATTAACTGGATTTTTAACAGTGATGATCCGACATCTATCAGTAATAACTATGTATCATCAATCGCAGAAGATAATTTTGGCAATTTGTGGATAGGAACATATAATGGATTAAACAAATTTAATCCGCAAAAAACCGCTGATGGATTTATCAGATATTTTTATGATAAAAACAATCCTAACACCTTAACTGATAATCTCATCTGGTCTATAACTCCAGCCCAATCAGAAAAAAATAAATTATGGATAGGAACATCTAATGGATTAACAGAATTAAATACCGAGACACTCAGCTTTTCAAGAATAACTATTCCAAATCCGGACAATCTGAAACTCGGCACCAGCATTGGAGTTGTAGTTGAAGAAATTATAAATGGAGAAAAAATTCTCTGGATAAATTCTTATGCAGGTTTAATTAGATACAATGTAAACCAAAATAAATTTGATAGATTTTTATCCGATAAAAAATATTCTAACAGCTTACTAAGCAATCAGATTATTGATATTTTCAAAGACCGTTCCGGTGTTTTGTGGATAGCAACCGATAACGGACTGAATTATTTTTCTCAAAAGAACATAAAGTTTAACAGCACATTAACAACAGATAATTATATCGATGATGGAGTGCTTAGCAAAGCAAATGTAAAGGCAATTACCAAATCACCCGATGGTAATTTATGGATTGGTACTGAAGAGGGAATTTATTACTCAAGAAATATTAATGGAAAAATTAGTTTTAGTAAATCTACTTTTCTCGCTTCAGAAAATATTTGGACTTTAGCAGCCGGCAGCAAAGACGATCTTTGGATTGGAACTTATGGTTCGGGATTATTTCATCTTAATTATAAAACAAATCAATTAACTAAAAAAAATATTTTAGACAACTTAACCAAATCTTTATCTAAAAATTTTGTTAAAACTTTATTGGTGGATAATAAGAATAATATATGGATTGGATACTGGGGCGCTGGTCTCGTTAGACTAAACACAAAAACCGGCGAAATAAAAAATTGGCTTCATAATGCAAATGATCCATACTCTTTAAGCCACGATGACGTCTGGATAATTTATGAAGACAGCAAAAACAGATTATGGATTGGAACAAATGGCGGGGGATTAAATTTATTCGAAGATTCAAACGGCGGAAAATTTTATCGGCTTAGTGCTGATAAAAATAATCCGGATGGTTTAAGCAGTAACAGCATTTATTCTATCATCGAATCTAAAAACAAAATTCCTGAAAACAACACAACAACATTGTGGGTTGCAACTAACAATGGCTTGAATAAACTTGTCATTAATAATTCTAACAACAAATCTTTTTCCCCCGAAGATATAAGAGTAAAAACTTACACAATTAAAGATGGTTTGGCAGATAATTCTGTAAAAAGTATTGTAGAGGATGAGAACGGAAATCTGTGGCTGGGCACAAGTTCCGGAATAACCTTTTATGATTTAAAGAACAATTTATTTATAAACTATTCTGCAGCAGATGGTGTTATCGGAAATGATTTTAATTTCTCCGCTGCAATTAGTTACAAAAATAACTTGATATTTTTAGGCAGCACAGCAGGATTAAATTACTTTAATCCAAACACAATAAAACAATCAACTTATAAACCAACAATTGCTATAACTGATTTTCAAATCTTTAATAAATCTATAAAGGTTGGAGAAGGTTCTGAGCTGAGTAAAAATATTTTTGAAACAGATAAGATTATGCTTGCTCACACTCAAAATGTTTTTTCATTTCAGTTCGCGGCGTTTGATTATAACTCTCCGGGCTCTATTAAATATGCTTATAAGATGGAGGGATTTGATAAAGACTGGATTGAGAGCGAATCGCGCCGATTTATTACTTACACAAATCTAAATCCCGGCGAATACATTTTTAATGTTAAATCAACAAACAGCGATGGTGTTTGGTGCAACAACGAAAAAGCAATTCGCGTAATTATCACTCCGCCCTGGTGGCAAACGGAATGGGCAATTGTTTTATACTTTATTGTTTTTGTTCTGGGTGTTTGGGGAATTATAAAATTTCAGGCAAACAGGACAAAGCTGCAGCACGAATTAAAAATGCGCGAGTTTGAATCTTATCACCTGCGCGAAATTGAAAAAATGAAATCCAGATTTTTTGCAAATCTATCGCACGAATTTCGTACTCCGCTAATGCTGATTAAAGGACCGTTGGAAGCGCTTCTAAATGGAAAGATAAAAGAAAATATTTCTGAATACTACAAAATGCTTTTGAATAACACAGAAAAGCTTCAACAGCTTATTGATCAGTTGCTCGAACTTTCGCAGCTTGAAACGGAATCAATTCCATTAAAAACAGAAGCATTGGATTTATTAAGTGTTGTTAAGTCCTGCTTTGATAACTTCCAGCCATTGGCAAAACAAAAAAACATCAGCTTCAGTTTTGGATCAGAAACAGAATCCGCAATTGCAATAGTAGATAAAGACAAGTTAGAAAAGATCATCAACAATCTGCTTAGCAATGCTTTTAAATTTACGCCGAATGGTGGAAACATTTCAGTTAATCTTTCGACAGAAACAAAATCAGATTTTACTCTTGTAAAAGTTTCTGTTAAAGATTCGGGTATTGGCATTCCAAAAGAACATCAGGAAAAAATATTTAACAGGTTTTATCAGATTGATGATTCAGCCAGAAGAAGTTTTGGCGGATCAGGCATTGGGCTGGCACTTGTTAAAGAGCTTGTAACATTGCATAAATGGAATATTAAGGTTAACAGCGAAGAGGGTGCGGGAGCGGAATTTATAATTGAAATTCCATTAACCGAAGAAAATATAAAAACAGAACATTATCAAATACATCAAAACGAAAAGGAAAATTTTATTGAAAAACATTCTGATCATAAAGCTATTTCAGATAAAGATGGCGCACACGAACAAAAAGATAAATCTTTGATTTTGTTTGTTGAAGATTCCGAAGATGTAAGAAAATATGTTTATGATTTATTGAAAACTGATTATGATGTTTTGCTGGCAGAATCTGCTGAAGCAGGAATTGAAGTAACAAAAAATAATCTGCCGGATTTAATTATAAGCGATGTGATGATGCCGGGAATGGATGGATTTGAATTCTGTAAAAAAATAAAAAGCGATTGGAAGACAAGTCATATTCCGGTTATTCTACTTACAGCAAAAGTAACACATCAAAGTAAATTAGAGGGACTTGAACTCGGTGCCGATGATTATATTACAAAGCCATTTGATTATAACGAACTATTCATTCGTATAAAAAATCTGCTAACACAAAGAAAACAGTTAAAGGAAAAATTCAGTAAAGAGATTTTGTTTAAAGCCGAATCAATTACTGAAAACAAATCTGATCAGGAATTTATCACTAAACTTATTTCTGTAATTGAAAAATATCTGCACGATGAAAATTTTGACAGCGAAGTGCTTGCAAAAGAAGTTTTTGTAAGTCGCAGTCAGCTTACCAGAAAGCTACATTCAATTTCCGGACAGGGACCCGGTGAATTTATAAGAAACTATAAACTAAATCGTGCCGCACAAATGATAATAGAAAACAAATTAAGCAT
>DAIRCT010000109.1:0-6915 GCA_036796535.1 Ignavibacteriaceae bacterium | reverse complement strand
TTTTTTAACTCTGCAATGAAAGAAATAAAAAACAGGAGGGATAGTTATAAATAAATTCGCCAACATACGTTTAATCTTTAATGCTGAAGATCAAAACACTGCACGTAGATTATTCGTCGAATTATCGCACACACTATCAGTCGTACAAAATTCTGTTACGGAATTAAAGCGATATGAAGATGATTTTCATTATGAGGTTTCTTTTACTGTTGAGCTGGTGTCCAGCAGTTTTGCCGATCTTGAACATAAAGCATTTAAACTTTGTACTGATATTGGTAAAGGTCCGTGGTTGTTCTTAAAACTTCCGGATGAGGGAAATGAATTTGAGTTTGAAGCAATCTTTAACCACGAAGCGTTTATTCATCACTCCAAAGAATTCAACAACCAGCTCAAATGGGCACACATCGAGATCTCTCAATAATTGCCAAAGCGCAAATCAAAAATTTTATTTAACCATAGCTTTTCTAATAAATTTTTATAACGTTGTATTGTGATTATTATTAGAGTTAGGAATCCAAATCCGGTTCACTTCATCATATAAATAACAAAATTAATAATTAAAATTTAGGAGATACTATAATGGATCAAACAACTCAAAACGCACCAGTCTCGATGCCGCGCATCGGCGATAAAGCACCATCATTCAAAGCAGTAACTACTCAGGGAGATATAAATTTTCCTGAAGATTATTCGGGCAAGTGGGTAATTCTTTTCAGTCATCCGGCAGATTTTACACCGGTTTGTACATCTGAGTTTATGACTTTTGCAACGATGGAAAAACAATTTGAAGAAGCTAACTGTAAACTTGTCGGTCTTTCTGTTGATGGACTTTACAGTCACATTGCATGGCTAAGAACTATCAAAGAAAAAATTGAATACAAAGGAATGAAAAATGTTGAAGTCAACTTTCCTTTAATTGAAGACATTACTATGAATGTTGCAAAAACATATGGAATGATTCAGCCCGGCGAAAGCACAACAAAAGCAGTTCGCGCTGTTTTCTTTATTGATCCCAAAGGAATCATTCGCACAATAATTTATTACCCATTAAGTCTCGGAAGAAACTTTGATGAGCTTTACAGGGTGCTAATTGGACTTCAGGCAGCGGATGAATTTAATATTGCAACTCCTGCTGATTGGAGACCGGGTGATGACGTTATAATTCCTACTGCGGGTTCTTGCGGTACAGCAAAGAATCGCATGGAAGGTAAAGAAAAAGATATGAAATGTTATGATTGGTTCTTCTGCACAAAACCAATTGCTAAAGATGAAATAATGAAGAGAGTGCTGAAGAAAAAATAAGATAATTTTATTCATTTATTATGAGCCGCAGTTTATAATTGCGGCTTTTTTTTAGGATAACATAAGGTCTGTTTAATGGGTGTTGATAAAAATTAAAATATTGTCGTTATTTCTAATAAGAATTTTGGAGGTTTTTATGAAAACTTTAATTCTCTTCCTCACTCTACTGGCTGTTTCTATATTTACTTCCTGCGAAGATTACGATTCAAATACTTTTCCAAAGTCTTACAAATATACCGGCTACGACAGTTCCTGGAACAAAATCATTGAAGGATATTTATGGATTGATAGTATCGACTCTATCAAAGTTAAAGGCGGATGGCGCTTTGATTTAGTTTCCAATTGTGAAAAAATCGGACCGCAGATTGGCAAAGGCAATTTTGAAGGAATTGCAAATCCACTTGGAACTTTATCACTGAATCTTAATCCCGGAATGATAGATAACAATGTGTTCCTTCAATGTTCAATGCGGCTTCCTTACAGGATGGATGGACAATGGAGTTATATCGGATTTCCCGGAGTAATAAACTGGGGAAGGTTTGAAGCAGAACAGCTTCGATAATTCAATTAAAAAATTATTTTACAGCTATCATTAAATCAGATCCAAAAGAAGTGTTCTTTCTTTCTATATTAGATAATCCCGCTGATTCAAACCATTCTTTAATTTCCTTTTCGGAATAAGTATCGCCGTTTGCTGTTCCGACAAGCATATTAAGCGCAAACAACGCTCCGTGAAAAGGTTTTGTTCTGTCTTCGTTCATTATAAAATCACTTATGATTATCATACCATTCTTATTTAATGCATCCGCACATTTTCTTATAAGCATTTTATTCTGCTCGTAATTGTTGATATGAATAATGGCTGATAGAAAAATCAAATCATAATTATCTTTAAAATCAGTTGTTAAATAATTTCCTTCAATAAAACTAAAGTTATCAATCAGTCCGGCATTGCCAACATATTTTTTTGTAAGCGGAATTACATCCGGCAGATCAAGCACAACGGCTTTTATCGAGGGATTCTTTTTAACAAATTCCATTGAAAACGCAGCCGATCCTCCGCCAACATCAAGCATTTTCTTTACATTGGAAAGATCAATCATCATCGCAACTATCTTTCCCTGGCTTACGCCCCGATAATGCATCGCTCCAATAAATGCTTCAACCCTGTTATCTTTTTTTGATTTATCTTTATCCACCGCAGTTGAAGTGCCGTTAATAACAGAGTATGAAAGATGATTCCAATTTTCCCAAAGATGATTTGTATGATAAAGATTTCCCATAAAATCAGGTTTATCCTCAACAAGATATTTTGATGCTAAATCTGAATTGTAAAATTTGCCGTGAACTTTTTTAAGCAAGCCCATTGCACATAATGCGTTCATTAGGCGATTGGTTGCTCTTGGATCCGAATTAATTTTTTTTGCTATTTCTTCAGAAGGAATTACATGTTTATCGAGCAAAGTAAAAATTTTTAATTCAAATCCTGTTAATAATGTGCGGCTTTCGCGGAATGCATTCGCTACCTCGCGAATGTCTTCTGCTGATTTTATTTCTTTCATTAATAACCTTCCTGTTTTTTATCATATATGATTTGGTGTTTTTTATAGAACCTAAACAAACAATAAATCAACCACATCTTAAAAATAGAAATTTTTCTTTTTGGTTGTTATGTTTTTTAAATTTCCTATATCCAATAGCATTTTCTAAGTTAAGAATAATGTCCAAATACAAATTTTCGGTTTCCGCATTAATTCCTGCACCTCCAAAGATCGTTTACAATATTATTGTAGATTATAAAAATAGTCACCCTAAAATATTACCAAAGCCGCCGTTTGTATCACTTGTTGTTGAAGAAGGAGGATTGGGAGCTGGTTCTGTTCTTAAAGTGCAAATGAAAGTGGCGGGAAAACTTCAAACTTTTAAAACAGTTGTAACCGAACCAGAACCGGGGCGCATTTTGGTGGAAACTAATGATACTGGATATATAACTAATTTTATAGTTGAACCACGGGATGATGGAAATAGTTCTTACGTAACATTTACAACAGAAATTCCTGTTAATTCTAAGCTATCAAAAAAAATAGAGTTCTTTTTTAGTAAGATGATTTTACCTCCTGTTTACAAAAAAGAATTAGAAAATTTATCAAGAGAGGCCTGTTCTCCTTAGCTAATCTTTAACTTTCAAAATCAATATAATTCAAACCAGCCAATAAAATATTAAATGGTAATATCTCCTCTTAATTATTTAACATAGCAGTTATTTAAATCACATCTCAAATGATTTTTAACAGATATCATTTGACAAAATTATTACTCCGATTAATATTCATGTGAGCAAAAAATTTTTACTCAACAAATAACTAATCCCCAAAACAAAAAAGGAGTACCTTGTCATGAAAACCTCAGTCATAGCCGGCTTTCTCATCCTTTTCTTCTGTGTTACATTAAGCTTTGCTCAAGCTAATGGCGACAATATGATTGTGAAAAATATTAACAAGCTTGAATGGCATCCAAAACCCGCATTACCTCCGGGAGCTTCATCCGCAGTTCTTTATGGAGATCCATCAAAAGGGCATTATGATTTTTACGGAAAGTTTCCAGCTAAGTATACTGTTCCTATGCACTGGCATTCTAATGATTGTATGGTTACAATAATTAAAGGAAGCATGGTAATCAAAAGAGATGGTGCCCCGGATGTTAAAGTTGAACAAGGCGGATTTTTTACTCTCCCTGCTAAAATGAAATATATTGCTTACACGCCGAAAGAGTGTATATTTCAGGTTCATGGTGAAGAGCCTTTTGATATTTTTTATGCCAACCCAAAGGACGATCCACGAAATAAATAAATAATCAATTACAATTTCTTTTCTATTAGTTAAGATTGTAATAAGGTCGATCTATAAAGATTATTAAATACCGCAAGTAAAAAAGCTTGCGGTTTTTTATTTTAAAAACGGATCTCTTAAAATTTATTCAATGTTTTATCCGATACATTGAAATAGGAGGCGTTAATGTTTATTGGGCACTTTGGAGCCGGATTTGCCGGTAAAAAGTTTGAAAGGTCTGCTTCGCTTGGGACTTATTTTATGGCAGCACAATGGATTGACCTTATCTGGCCAATACTGCTTTTGCTGGGAATTGAAAAAGCAGAAATAAAACCGGGTATCTCTACTGTTACTCCGCTTGATTTTACTTATTATCCATTCAGTCACAGTTTATTTGGAGTAATAGTTTGGGCGGTGTTGTTCGGTATGGCTTACTTCGTGATTAAAAAGAATTCCAGAGCAGCTGTAATTCTTGCACTGCTTGTAATTAGTCACTGGATACTTGATCTTGTAGTTCATATTCCTGATCTGCCAATCTTCCCTGGCTATAGCCTTAAAGTTGGTTTTGGATTATGGAACAGTTTTGCTGCAACAGTAATTTTAGAAGGACTAATCTTTATTGTTGGAGTTTTTCTTTACTATAAATCAACAAAAGCAAAAAATAAAACGGGCACTTATTCTTTAATTGGATTAATTGTATTCTTAGTTGCGATGTATATTTCAAATCTTGTTGGTCCGCCTCCGCCTTCTATTGAAATGATTGGAATTGTTGGCAATGCGCAGTGGCTTATTGTTCTTTGGGGTTATTGGATTGATAAAAACCGGGAGTAATATGTTAGATAAAAAACAATTAACAAAAGATTATAAACAACAAAAGCAACCCGTGGGTATTTATGCTATCCATAACAAAGCAGATAAAGAAATTACTGCTGAGCTAAATGAACTTGAAGAATTGTGGATAGAAAAACTTAAGGACGATGGAGTAAGTTTTTATAATAAGAAAGTTTAAACAAAAGGCGATTAAATGAATCGCCTTTTTGCTAATAAATAAATTACTTTATCAATCAAGGAATGATCATCGTAAAACCAATATTCCAGGAAATGTCTCCGCTGGTGTTGGTCTCCTTAGATCCAGGTGAAGTTATTTGTGTCCCATTGCTAAATGTCCAAGTATCAGATGTGGATTCAGTGGCTTTGCTATACAAATAACCTATTGCCCCATTGATTGCTACATTCTCTGCTATAAAATAATTAAGACCTACCAGTCCCTCAATATTAAAACTAAAATATTTCTCGGGATGATTTACTTTAAGATGAACATCTACTTGGCCTGACCTATAAAAAGTTGTTTCATAATTGTCCGAAATTCGCAAATCAATTCCTCCGCTCACTTGGCCATAAAATCTTAAACTTGAATTTGTGCTGCTTGGTAAATAATAACGTAAGAAAGGAACAAAAGAAACTGAGCTATTGCTATAATCGGCATCGCTTTCTTTATTTCCATTATCATCGTAGCGTACATTGTTACCATCTAAATAATTAAATCCTAGTGATAGTCCAATAGCAATATCGTCGGTAATAAAGTATCCTGCTTTGGGATATATACTAAAACCAAATGTATTTGATTCAGTTTTCATGTTTGAGGAGTCAAATTTAGTATTACTATTTGAAAAATTTAAGTTTCCTATACTTCCCTCTAAAAGCCAGTCACCCTTTTTGAATTGTGCTTGAATAAAAACGGATGAGCAAATGAACATTATAAGAGTAAAAAACAGAAAAAAATTTTTTGAGTTATTCATATAAACTCCCTCTGAATAATGAATAAATATTTATTATGTGCTTCAATCTGCTTAGAAATAAACCAACTAATTTCAAACTTAACAATAACTGAACACAATCAACTCATAATATAGCAAAGTAATATTTTTCTTGTTACTTAAAAATTCCTTTCATAGTTTCTCGTGTACACAAAAACACTTTTCCGATTAAGTGTTACAATAAATAATTATCAACCAATCTAAGGAGGCACCTTATGCGCTATCTCAGCACACTCTGTATCTTTTTGCTCGGCGGACTTTTTCTGCTCGCACCAAACTCATTCTCACAGGGAATGAAAGATCAACTCTATATGGTACGTGAAGAAGTCGCTAAAGTAAATATGTGGGATCAATATGAATCCACTTCTAAACAATGGGTAGAATTGATGAATCAGGCGGGGCTTGATCTTCCATACGTAAGAGCTTCGCAAAGAGATGATGGACATTACATTTATCTTATCCCAATTAACAGTTATGCAGATATTGATAAAATGCCTGCAATATTTGGTTCAGCCGTTGAAAAAATTGGTAAAGACAAATGGACTAAATTTATGGTGGAAAATGAAGGCAGCATGGAAACCCACAGAGATTATGTTGTCAGATGGTCCGCTGAATATTCTTACGTACCAAAAGAACCCAGATTAAAAATGGAAGATGCAAAGTTTATTCACTGGATGTATTTTCATTTTAAATTTGAAAAGCGCCAGGAATTATTAGCTGTACTTAAAGAGTGGAAAAAACTTTATGAAGATAAAAACATCAAAAACGGATACAGTCTGTGGCTTGTTGAGCTTGGGCTTGATAATAATATGATGGTTTTGACAGAATACGCCAAAGATGGTGCGGATTTTTATACCTCCCAAAAAGAAGATAATGCTTTAATGGAAGCTGAAGCGAATGTTCTTTGGAATAAAATGTCTCCACTTCTTACTTCGGTTGAACAAAAATATGGCAGCCGAAGACCGGAT
>DAIRCT010000108.1:4494-7340 GCA_036796535.1 Ignavibacteriaceae bacterium | reverse complement strand
GTTGTAAATCTTATTGGTTCAACTGATTTTATTTTGAAAGGTTCGATGATGGTTTTGGGTTTCATGATTTATCCATAAAAGAATTATTTGAAATTTTTCTTATTCAAATTTACAAATCATTACTCTAACATTGATTTTTGATAAAAAATATATGTAAAGTATACTTGACTTTTTGTAAAGAATACCATATCTTGCATTTGAGATTAAAAAATAGGAGTTACTAAAATGAAAAATCATCTTAAAAATTTTTCTTTTCCATATAAGTCAATCGTTTTAATTTCTTCAACGGTAATGATTTTTACACCACTTATTATACTAAGCATAATTGGAACTAATAACATTTTAGACATAAATCCAATAGTTGGGAGACTGATCCTACTTATTCCTTCTTTGTTTGCTGCAATAGGATTTATTTATTGTACTCTCGGTTATCATTTCCAGATAATGAGAGGTGATGAATTAAAACTCCGGATTCATCTTGAAGCATTGAACATTGCATTTACTACATCTTTAGTTTTTCTTTTCGCTTTGATATTTGTATTTCTAAATTTTTTTCAAACTCAGCTTAATTATTTATTAATCTATCTTGCCGGGATTGGAATCATTGCTTATGAGCTGGGTGTAATATTTGTTAATAGGAAGTACCGATGAAAAACATACTACACATATTAAGAGCAGAAAAAAGATATTCTCAGGATGATCTTGCAAAACTTGTTGATGTATCAAGACAAACTATTAATGCAATTGAGCGGGAAAAGTATGATCCGAGCTTGCCGCTTGCACTAAAGATTGCGAAAGTTTTTCAAAAGAAAGTAGAAGAAATATTTTTTTTAGAGGAGAAATGAAAATGGAAAAAATGTTATGGTTTCAATTAAGCGTTGCAGTTTTAACACTTATTGCAATATTTATATTCGGAGAGGTTGGCATTAAAGTTTTTGCGTTAATTGCGGTTTCACCTTTCATTTATTATTACAAGTGGAAAAGACCTGATGAAAGAGAGAAGTATATTTTTTTTAAAGGGACACAGATTCTTGTAAGTTTAATAAGTATCGCTATCCTTTCCGGAGTATTTATTTTTAATATTAAATTAAACGAAATTTCGAATATGAGCAATATTCTTGCGTGCAGTTTAGGTGCAGTATTTATTATACTAAACAGTATCGTCAGACTTTACCTACATTATAGGTAATAAGTTAAAGTTTCTTATAACCTATGTTAAGTTAAGTATAAATAAGTATAAACGATTTAAAATTATCTTATAATCCGTCTGCTCAATATTTCCTGGATATTTCTTCTTCCATCAAGAATAGAGTGGATATAAAATGAGTTTTTTTCTATTTCGTAAATGATTCTGTAAGACTTGTAATGAATCTCTAAATAGCTTTTTATTCCGGTATCAATCAATTCTGGTGGAATATGCCCACGCTTTGGATATTTTTCAAGTTTATACAAAGCAGTTTCCAGATTGTCAAGAAGTTTGTCAGCCATTTGTCGGCTATCTTTAGAATAAACAAAATTATAAATTTCTTTAAGATCAGTTTTTGCTTGAGGATCTATTACAATTTTATATTTCATTTTTATAAATCAGATTTTAGTTCGCTGCGCAATTCAGTAAATGTCTCTTTAATGCCTTTAGCATTTTTATTTTTTTCTCTTGTCATGGCAAGCAATTTTAACATTGCTAATGTTTCCTGGTTTTTTTCAAAAACCTTTATATCCTGAACAATCACTTTTGCCTCACCATTTTGAGTAATTACAAAAGTTTTTTGTTTCTTATTAATCTCATCAATTAAGTTTGCCGCATTTGCTTTTAAGTAACTAATTGATTTTACTGATTCACTTAGTCTCATTTTTTAGCCTTTTTTTGGTCTAAATATAGTCTTCATTTTTTAACGAAGCAAGTAATTTTTAAGTAAACAACACTATTTGTTTACATAGTCAGTGGAATTATTATTATTCAACTTATTGCCTTTTGAATATTTCCTAAATAGTTTTCAACTGTGTCATTTCAAAAATAATCAGGAGAAGCAATGGAAACTGAAGATACCAATCAAACCATCCAGCCAAACAATGAAGTGGAGGAACTTTCGCACACTGACAAATTTGTTGGAGTAATTTCCGAACCGGCAAATCTTTTTTCGAAGTTAGCATTTCAAAATGTAAAAACAACAGATTGGATGCTTCCTTTACTTTCAGTCATAATTATTTCAATTGTAGCTACTTTTATTTATATGTCTAATCCAGAAATTAGATTGGAAATGCAGCAACAGCAAAAGAAAGCAATGCAAGAACAGTTTGATAAAATGATACAAAGCGGACAAATGACTCAGGCCCAAGCTGATGAGCGCTTAGAGCAAACTTCAAAAATGATGGACAATCCAATGTTCATTTATCTTTTTCCTTCTATCGGAATTTTTATTATGACTATAATTTGGTTTTTTGTTATTACAACAATCGCATTTCTGATTGCAAAATTTGCACTTAAAGGTGATGGCGGATTCACTCAGGCAATGAGTGCTATGGGTTTGCCGTTATACATTACTGTTTTACAAACAATTGTTCTGATTATCCTTGGATTACTGATGGGTAAAATGTTAACGGGCTTAAATCCCGCCTCACTAACCGGCATGGATGTTAAAACTTTCCCGGGATTTTTATTAAGCCGCCTGGATGTCTTTTCAATTTGGTTTTATGTTGTTGTAGGAATTGCTTTTGCAAAAATGTTTAAATCAGATAATGTTAAAAAATATGTTATAACTTCTGTTGGTGTTTGGTTAGTATTTATGTTTATAATTTTTGGATTAAGTCGGGTTTCTCCATTTTTTGGAAATATGATTAGATAGGAT
>DAIRCT010000108.1:0-4394 GCA_036796535.1 Ignavibacteriaceae bacterium | reverse complement strand
CTTTGCGGATCAACATCATAAAACAATTTTACATCGCGGTAACGGGATTTTTTATTAAACTCCGTCCACGCTTCTAAAATAGCTTTACGTAAAATTGCTCCACCCG
Organism: Ignavibacteriaceae bacterium; assembly: GCA_036796535.1. Classification (GTDB taxonomy): domain Bacteria; phylum Bacteroidota; class Ignavibacteria; order Ignavibacteriales; family Ignavibacteriaceae; genus IGN3. Next base: position 4,288 of record DAIRCT010000108.1, on the reverse strand, counting down.
GATCTTTTTCTTTATAACTTTTAATCAAAATATGATAACGATAATAATTTTTTAATTTAAATATCTGTGCAGTTGTTGGATCAGATATTTTTATAAAGTTTTTGTATTTGATAATCTCTTTGTAAAAATCATACGCCGCTCCTTTAGCTTTATCCATACTCGTGTCTTTTGTTTCAATCAAAGCGATGCGGGTAAATGGCGGATAGCCCATTTTCTCTCTATCAATTTTTTCTTTTTCATAAAATCCTTTGTAATCATTTTCCAAAACCTTTTGCAGAACAAAATGTTTTTCATTGTAAGTCTGAATTATAACTTCTCCTGCAACTTTACTTCTTCCCGCTCTGCCGGAAACCTGAGTAAGCAGTTGGAATGTTCTTTCATCAGCACGAAAATCAGGGAGCCATAAAGTTGTTTCTGCGGATATAACTCCCACTAAAGTTACACGCGGAAAATCTAATCCCTTAGAAACCATTTGAGTTCCAACAAGGATATCGATATCACCTTTGCTAAAACTTAAAAGCAAATTGCTTAGATAAGATTTTTTTGTGATTGAATCTGAATCAATTCTTTCAATTCTTGCATTGGGAAAATAGAATTGAAGTTCATCTTCAACACGCTCTGTGCCTGTTCCAAAATATTTTATGTTGATTGAACCGCAATGAGTGCAAGCATGCGGAGCAGGTTTTACAAGTCCGCAATAATGGCATTGGATTTTATTTTGATTGATATGATAGACCATTGGTACAGAACAATTCTCGCACATTTCAACTTCACCGCAATCATTGCAAAATATTTGAGTTGAAAATCCTCTTCTGTTTTGCAGGATAATAACACCTTCGTTTTTCTTTAAACGATCATCAATTTTATCAACAAGAAGTTTAGAAAAAACTGTTTCAGTTTTTGATTTATTTTTTTCATGAGCAATGTTTACAAAAGTAATTTTGGGAAGTTTTGCATCATCAATACGTTTTGGAAGTGAAAGTAATTTATACTTACCCGTTTCCGCATTGTACATACTTTCTATTGATGGTGTAGCTGAGCCAAGAATTACGGGACTGTTATTTATACTTGCTAAGACAACTGCAGCATCTCTTGCATTATATTTTGGTATCTGATCGGCTTGCTTATAGCTTGCATCGTGTTCTTCATCAACGCAAATTAAACCGATATTTTTAAGCGGAGCAAATAAAGCAGATCGCGCACCAACTACTATTTTTGATTTTCCATTTAACACACGCCGCCACGAATCAAATCTTTCACCGGCAGACATCCGGCTGTGAATAACTGTAACTGTATCGCCAAAGTTGTTAAAAAATCGTGAAGTGATTTGTGGAGTTAATGAAATTTCAGGAACAAGAATTAAAACAGTTTTATTTTTTTCAAGCGCTCTTTTTGCAAGTTCGATGTAAACCTGAGTTTTGCCGCTGCCTGTAATTCCGTATAACAGATAAGTTTGAAAATTATTTCCGTTAATTTTATCTAAAACTTCATCAGTAATTTTTTGCTGCTGATCAGTAAGCACTAACTCCTGATGATCTTCTTCGTAGTGCTCTTTGTAACGTCTATCAACTTCTTTTTCAAAAATCTGTACAAAACCTTTTTGCTCAAGTCCATTTAATGATGACAATGATGCTTCAGTTTTATGGAGCAGCTCAGCTACGGGCAAGGAGATTCCTTTTGCTTCAATGAGCTTAAGTAAAATTTTTACCTGCTTCGGTGATTTTCTATCAAGTTCCGGAAAGCTTGCATAAATTTCTGCAATTTCTTTTGCAACTTTTACAAATTTTACTTTTTTGGGTTTAACCTTAACGCCTTCAACTTCATCAATAATAGTAACAGCACCCTGGTTGTGTAGTGACCGAACCTGTGAATAAATATTTTTTTTCCTTACAGCTTTTTGAAGAGTTGGAAAACTAAGTTCTTCCCGCTTAGAAAGTTCAGTAAGTATTTTAAATTTTAATGAATCTTTTTTCTTTTCTTTAGATAAAAGTTCTGAAACAAAATTTTTATCAACAACGATTTTTCTTTTTGTTTCAACGTCAGTTCCTTGCGGTACAACTAATTTTAATGCCTCGCCGAGCGAACATAAATAATAATCAGAAAGCCACTCATAAAATTTTAATGTATCTTTTGTAAATACCGGTTTGTCATCCAGAATATCTGTGATAGGTTTTATTTCGGATTTATCCAATGAGGTTGTTTCAGAAAGATTTAGAATAAAACCTGTTAATGTTCGTTTTCCAAATGGAGCAACTGCACGGACTCCGAATTTTGCATACGATTGCAGATCTTTCGGAACGGAGTAGGTGAATGCTTTTCTGAAAGGTAAAGGGAAAACAATTTCTGCGAACATTATTTTTCTTTCAGATAATATGGCGCCAGAGATTTTAGTCCATCTTTATTTGTATCATCACTGAACATTTTAAACTTTAATGTTTTTATAGATTTATCCCAAATTATTCTTTGGTATTCTGCAGTACGGGTAATCTGTCCGTTCGTAGATAAAATGCTGTCATCCGGTGCTACTGTAAGGTAGTAATAAGGATCTTCAAATTGAATCCCTTCGACTGTGCTAACACTATCAAAATCATAGCTTACAATGGCATTAAGTTTACCGTTTTCAACAACAAGATTTCTGCTGGTAATTTTTTTACCCTCTGATTTGTTGTTGTCTATAAAATCCTGACTCTTTAATCCGTATTGTAATATACTATTAACATCTTCATCCAATGTTTCCTTTGTTTTGGCATCCGAATTCAGATCCTCAATTGTAACTAATGCCGTGCCTTTTCCATCATCATTAACATTAACTTCATAAGAGACGGAATGAAATACGATGCAACCTGATAGTTGTGACAAAAGTAAGATTGATATTAAAACTAATATATTTTTCATCTGGTTCACTTTCTTTTTTACCACAAAGTTAACAAAGGATAATCACTAAGAACACAAAGAAAATATTCCTGGAGACCTTTGTGTAAAAACTTTGTGTCTTTTGTGGTTAATTATTTTAAAATTATTTAACTGCTTTTTCCAATAAAGTAAAAGTCTGTTTATCCGCATCAAGCTCGGCTCTTGCACCAAATGGAATTGTAAACTTATCTTTAACATGTCCAAAAGACATCCCATAAACAACGGGAATTTTTAATTTGGCGAATCTATCAACTAATACTTCCATCAATGAAAAAGATTTATTGTAAGATGGATTTTTTTCTTTTGGTTCACAATTACTAAATATTCCCATCATAATTCCTGCGGCGTGTTTAAATTTACCAGCTTCAATCATTTGTGTAAGCATTCTATCAATGCGATATGGTTCTTCACCAACTTCTTCGATAAAAATAATTTTATTAGAATAATTAACATCATAAGGTGTTCCGATTAATGAAACCATTATTGATAGATTCCCACCGGCAAGTCTTCCCTTCCCTTTGCCCTTTACGATAGTAGTTACGCCATAAATATTCTCATCATCGCCGCTTTCCGAGTTTGTAAAAACCATATTGCGTTCAGGATTCATTAAAACTTTTTTAAAGTTGCCAACAGAATAATCATTAAAAGTTGATGTTCCAACGGGACCGTGAAAAGTTATCAGTCCCGCTTTTTTATAAATTCCATAAAGCAAAGCAGTAACATCGCTATAGCCAATAAGCACTTTTGGATTAGCTCTGATAATTTTATAATTAAGTAGTGGCAGGATACGCGCACCGCCATAACCACCACGCGCACAAACAATTCCTTTTATACTTTTATCTGAAAATTTTTCCATTAAATCTATAGCACGATCTTTATCCGAGCCGGCAAAATATCCTTTTTGCAAAAGAATTTTTTCTGAGTAAGATGTTTCAAATCCAAGCTGATTAAGATTTTTTATTGAATCCTGTAGTTCTTCTTCTGAGATGTAACTTGCAGGAGCAACAATGGCAATTTTATCTCCACTTTTTAATCTTGGAGGTTTAATAATTGATGATTCATCTTTTAACAAACCTGCGAGGTCTCTGTCTTGTGACATCGAAGGTTTTGCAAGAATTGAAAAAGGAAAAACTGCTGCACCAACAGATGCAACAGATAAGGATGTTATAAATTTTTTACGGTTCATAGTTTAATTTAGGAATGATATTTAGAAAATGCGAGAGTAAACTTACAAACCCAATTCCTCAAAGGTTGTGTTGCAGAAGTCAATTCCGAGTCATTTCGACCGTAGGGAGAAATCTTTTATACTGTACAGTAGAAAGATTTCTCAGTCTCCCAAAGGGATGCATATGGCAGAAGACTCCTTCGAAATGAC
>DAIRCT010000107.1:4540-7452 GCA_036796535.1 Ignavibacteriaceae bacterium | reverse complement strand
TTATCTTATAAACCTAAATGTTGACCATTGCCATTCCCGCAAAAGCGGGAATCTATTTTTTAAATTGAACAATTAATTTCTTATTAAATGACTTTCTACAAAAACCACAAAGAAAAATTAGGACTTATAAAATCAGGGAAACTAAGTCTTGTTGAAAATGTAAATCACTTTCTGAAAAATATCGAAGACCAAAAAGATCTTAATGCATTTAATTTTGTTTTTGCAGATGAAGCAATTGAAACTGCAAAAAACGTTGAACAAAAAATAAAAAATAATTCTGCCGGTAAACTGGCAGGAATGGTAGTCGCAATTAAAGATGTTCTTGCTTACAAAGATCATCCACTCACCTGCTCTTCAAATATCTTAAAAAATTTTACTTCTCTTTACACAGCAACAGCAGTACAAAAATTAATTGATGAAGACGCAATTATTATCGGCAAAACAAACTGCGATGAATTTGCAATGGGTTCATCAAATGAAAACTCAGCATTTGGTAATGTTTTAAATCCTGTAGATAAAACACGCGTTCCCGGCGGATCGAGCGGCGGCTCTGCTGTTGCAGTCGCGGCAAATCTTTGTGATGTTTCTCTCGGTACAGACACAGGCGGATCAATTCGTCAACCAGCAGCATTTTGTGGAGTTTATGGTTTAAAACCAACTTATGGAAGAGTATCGCGTTTCGGTTTAACTGCTTTTGCATCTTCGTTCGATTCAATCGGACCATTCTCAAAAAATGTTGAAGATGCTGCTTTGGTTATGGAAGTTATTTCCGGTAAAGATGTAAATGATTCTACTTCGATTGAAAAAGAAACTCCAAATTATTCTTTATCAGTTTTTAACGGTAAGAAACTTAAAATTGGATTACCAAAAGAATATTTTGCTGATGGACTTGACGAAGAAATTAAAACAGCAATCTTAAATGTTGTTGATGAATTAAAACTTGAAGGTTATGAAGTAAAAGAAGTTTCACTTCCAAAAACCGAATACACAATTGCAGCATATTATATTTTAACAACAGCAGAAGCTTCATCTAATCTTGCAAGATTTGATGGCGCACGTTACGGTTTTAGAGCGAATGAATATTCAAATTTAAAAGAGATGTATCTTAATTCTCGCACACAAGGATTCGGCAAAGAAGTAAAACGAAGAATAATGCTCGGCACTTATGTTCTCTCCTCCGGTTATTATGATGCTTACTACCGCAAGGCACAAAAAGTAAGAAGATTAATTAAAGAAGATTTTGATAAAGTATTTTCAGAAGTTGATTTGCTTATAACTCCAACAACTCCAACAGTTGCATTTAAGATTGGTGAAAAATCTGATGATCCTTTGCAAATGTATTTAAGTGATATTTATACAACATCTGCAAACCTTGCCGGCATTCCGGGAATGAGCATTCCAATTGGTAAAAACTCAGATAATCTTCCAATCGGTATGCAAATTTTATCGCAGCAATTTGAAGAAGAAAAAATATTTCAATTAGCAATTCACATCCAAAATGAAATCACAAGCTGAAATTATCTTACGCAATTGGACTAAAGAAGATTTCCCTATTGTAAAGAAAATATTGTTAACCACCTGGAAAGATACTTATACATTCATTCCTGAAGATGATATACTGACCCATTTCGAAAAGTTTTATAGTGATGAAAGACTTATTGAAATACTGGAAGATCCATTTTCATTTGGAATAATTGCAGAAGTTAATTCGTTGCCAGCCGGCTGGTTAAAATTATTTGAAGATATCATCAACAAAAAATTCTTTGTTTCATCTTTATATGTTTTACCTGAGTTTCAGGGTTATGGTCTAGGGAAAAAATTATTAAACGAAGCATATTCAATCGCAAAACAAAAAGGATTTAATAAAATCTGGCTTGGAGTTATGAAGCAAAATGTTAAGTCTTTAGAATGGTATAAAAATCTAGGATTTATTTTTGATGAAGAGGAACCCTTTCAAATGGGTTCAACAGAGGTTATGCATTTGATTGGATATAAGATTATTTAGTTCTCTTACATTCAATCACACTTTTAAAAGAAATAGCCACTAAAACACAATCCGTTAACTAACGGACATTAAAACTCACAAAATAGTTTTTTAGCATTGTTTGTGGCGACTTTATGATTTAGTGTTTTGGTGGCAAAATTATATTTTTCAGTTAATAAACAAGCAAGCATAAACCATTAAGTAAGTTTATACTTCCAAAGAATTTCTTTATTTTTGTTCACAAAATTTATTTTATTAAAGGAAAATTTATGGCAATTATTATTGATAAAAACACTCGACTGGTTGTTCAGGGAATTACCGGTGGTGAAGGTTCCTTTCATACAACTCAGATGTTAGAATACGGAACTAAAGTTGTCGCTGGAGTAACTCCCGGCAAAGGTGGAACAGATTTTAATGGTGTTCCGGTTTTTAATACAGTTGAAGATGCTGTCAAAATTAAAAAGGCAAATACTTCAGTAATCTTTGTGCCGCCTGCATTTGCTGCTGATGCGATTTTAGAAGCAGCTAATGCTGGTATCAAATATATTATCTGCATCACTGAAGGAATTCCCACTAACGATATGTTAAAAGTTTATAACGCAATTAAAGGTAAAGATATTGTTTTAGTGGGTCCAAATTGTCCCGGAGTTATCTCGCCAGGAATTGCAAAAGTTGGGATTATGCCTGGCTTTATTCATCACAAAGGCAAGATCGGTGTTGTCTCCCGTTCTGGCACATTAACCTATGAAGCTGTAAAACAATTATCAGATGTAAATCTTGGTCAATCAACTTGTGTTGGTATTGGCGGTGACCCAATTATCGGATCAAGATTTGTTGATATTATAAAAATGTTTAATGATGATCCTGATACCGATGGAATTGTTATGATTGGTGAGATTGGTGGAAGTGCTGAAGAAGAAGCTGCTGA
>DAIRCT010000107.1:0-4440 GCA_036796535.1 Ignavibacteriaceae bacterium | reverse complement strand
AAGCACGATAAAAAATCAAGCAAGAAAAAAAATAAAAAGAAATAGGAGTATTAATTGGGCAATAAAACATTAGCTATTATTAAACCGGATGCAGTAAATGATAATCATATTGGCGAAATTATTTCATTGATATGCAAAGCTGGATTTAAAGTTAAAGCACTTAAAATGGTCAAGCTTTCTGTAGATGCTGCAAAAGCTTTTTATGAGATTCATAAAGAAAGACCATTCTATGGTGAATTAGTTGAGTACATGACTTCGGGACCTTGTGTTCCCATTGCTCTTGAAAAAGAAAACGCCGTAGAAGATTACAGAAAACTTATCGGTGCAACTGATCCCGCAAAAGCCGCTGAAGGAACGGTTAGAAAACTTTATGCAAGAAGTGTACAGTTCAATGCCGTTCACGGTTCAGATTCAGATGAAAATGCTGCAAAAGAGATTGCATTTTTCTTTAGCAGCAAAGAGTTGATTGAAAATTATCCGGCTTAACTCAGATTCAATTTTCAATTGTAAATTTTATAAAAACTATTAAGAACTAATTTGTCATTCCCACGAAAGTGGGAATCTATTTTTTTAGAATTTCTGGATTCCCGTTTTCACGGGAATGACACAATAATATAACAGAATGAATAGTATTCTAAATTTAAGAAAAAGGGATTAAAATGCGATTAAGTTACAACTTTAATCATATAATTATCATTCTGCTTTTTATTTTTTCAATTCAAAATAATGCACAAATAATTAATGGAGCAGATTTACTTTTTTCTGATAACCTGAATCTGATCTCCGGAAAAAATGTTGCTGTAGTTTGTAATCATACGTCCATCCTTTCAAACGGTAAACATTTAGTTGATGCTTTGCTAAATCAAAAAGATGTAAAAGTTGCCGCAATCTTTACACCTGAACATGGTTTTAAAGGTATTGCTGAAGCCGGTGAAGCAGTGGATTATAAAAATAATTTGTATAAAGATATTCCAATTGTTTCTTTGTATGGTAAGGATAAAAAACCTTCAAAGGAAATGCTTAAAGATATTGATGTTTTGATTTTTGATATTCAGGATGTTGGCGCAAGATTTTACACTTACATTTCAACTATGTATTATGTTTTGGAAACGGCGGGCGAAAATAATATCCCGATAATTATTCTTGATCGTCCTAATCCTATTGGTGGAAAATATGTTGATGGACCTGTACTTGACATAAAATTTATATCTTTTGTAGGCATAGCACCGATTCCAATCGCACACGGAATGACAGTTGGTGAACTTGCAAAATATTTTATCGGAGAGAGATTAATATCAAGCTGGGAAAATGTTAATCTAAAAGTTATACAATGTAAAAATTGGCATCGTGAAATTCCTCAAGAATTTTATTCAAAATGGAATTCGCCTTCGCCCAATATAAATTCATTAGAAACTGCATTGGTTTATCCGGGCATTTGCCTGCTTGAAGGTACGAATGTTTCGGAAGGTAGAGGAACTATGTTCCCATTTCTTCAATTTGGAACGCCATTCATAAAATCAGAAGAACTAATTAATAGATTAAAATTATTAAAAGTTGATGGCGCTGAATTACAAGCAATTACATTCACTCCCAAAAACATTGAAGCAATGGCCTCAAATCCAAAATATAAGGATGAAATTTGCAACGGTGTGAGATTAAAAATTACAGATCCTGATAAATTTGAGTCTGTAAAATTTGGTGTAAAACTCTTGTATGTTCTTGTTAAATTATATGGTAGTGATTTTAAGTTTAATTCAGCATCATTTGACAGGCTCGCTGGAAACAATATTTTAAGGAAGCAATTAGAAGCCAAAATTACACCCGATAAGATTTTTGCATCCTGGCAAAAAGAGTTATCAAGATTTAAAAAGAAAAGGAATCAATATTTACTTTATTAAGAGGAAAAAATGTTTAAACATCTTTTAGTGCTCATAGTTTTTAGTTTAATATTAATTAGCTGCGGTGAAAAAAATAATCAGCCGGAAAAGAATTTAACCGATAAGGAAAAATACACTTTCGACTCGACCGATATTAAAACAGAAGGAGTTGATAATAGCGGCAAACCGTTTTTAATACAATATAAATTTTCTAAAGGCGATAAATTCACATATCGATTGACTACGATCTCTGATAATACTCAAAAGATTACAATTGATACATCTATAACAAGTAATGTTAATCAAAGAGTGGTTTACTTACTTGATCTAAATGTAAAAGAAGTGGATGAAGAAGGTAATACTGAAGTAGAAATGAAAATATCTTCTTTAAAACTTGATGCCCTTGCAAATGGGCAGACTTTTAGTTTTGAAGCCGGGAAAGATAAAGACACAAGCAAGATTAAACAGTTTGCAGAATTTCAAGCACTTTATAATAATCCTTTCAGCGTCAGATTTAACAAGAAAGGTGAAGTTTTAGAAGTTTATAAAGCTGATAAAATATCAAATAAGTTTCTTGAATTACGCGGAGCTATTGATACTATTTCGGCAGAAGATAAAAATTTCGTTAAACAGGATTTAATAAATAGTGTTTTGAATCCTTTAGTTACACAGATAATTAGAAAAGTTCCGGAGAAGCAGGTGTATAAAGATTCTACCTGGGAAATGCAGCAAAAGCCGGTGGCAATGATGGTTTATCAAATAAATTATGTTAATAAGTACAAACTGGAAAGTGTGGAAAAATTAAAAGATGATCGTATTGCTGTAATTGATGCAGGAATCAGTTTTACATTTACCGGACAACCGAAAGTTACGCAAGGAAGTGTCACTTATAATTTTCAAAAACCTTTATCAACTGCAGAAGGAAAAATATTTTTTAATGTCGATAAAGGAATTCAAATTAAATCGCGCACAAAAACAAAACTTGAATTAACTTACTCTATGGAAGCGAATACACCAAAGGGCAAGCAAAAAGGCAAGCGCACGGATGTTGTTGGAAACACAAATATTTTAGAGTTGCTCTAAAAATAATCTCAGCTATTAAAAAAAAATGCCGGAGTTACCCGGCATTTTTTATTTATATTAAAACGCTTTTTTACTTTACTGCAGTTACAACAACCTTAATTCCTTCAACTCTTAAAACTTTTATTTTCGTCCCTTGTGTAATGTATTCAGATTCTGCAACTACATCTATTCTTTTGCCATCAATTTCAGCCGTGCCGCCGGGACGCAGCGTAGTAAAAGCAATTCCCTCTTTTCCAACCAGTTCTTTTATAGATGGATAAGAAACAAATCCTTCTTCAGCTTTTTCTGATTGTGCAAGTACAAGTTTATTAAATGCTTTTGATTTAGGTAAATATTTTGCGAGAACAAAAATTCCAATTAACGCAAAAAGAATTGAGCCCGATAATTGAATAATTGCAATTGAAACTCTTTCCATATCTATAAATGGCTTGCTGCCAAGTAAGGACAAGAAGATTGAAGCAAAAATTAATATGATTCCCGATATACCAGTGATGCCAAAACCAGGGATGATAAATATTTCAACCAATAACAATCCTAATCCAACAACAAACATTAATATCTCAATAACAGATGCAAGTTGTAGTATATATGAAGAACCAAAAAATAAAGTTAGTGCAATTAGTCCGGTTGTACCGGCTACGCCCCATCCGGGAGTTTTAATTTCTGCCATCAATCCAAAAAATCCAATCATTATAAGTATTGAAGACACAATTGGATTATTAAGAAATTTTACTACGCCTTCAGCCCAGTTTGAAGAAACTTCAACAACTTTTGCATTCTTTAAATTTAAATAAGCAAGAACACCTTCAAATGAAGTCTCAACAGTATCCGCTATTTTATATTTAAGCGCTTCTTCAGATGTAAGAGTTACAAGTTGTGTACTATCTACCAAACCCGGAATCACAACTCTTTCATCCACCATTCCTTCTGCAATCTTAGTTGGTCTTCCATTTTTTTCGGCGGTTGATCGCATTTCAGAGCGCATATAAGATTGGTACTTTTCACCCACTTTTTGCCCCGACTGATCAACAACTGTTGCGGCACCGATAGAACTGCCGGGAACCATAATTATTTTATTACAAGAAAGGGCGATTAAAGCTCCGGCAGATATTGCACGGTTATTAATAAAGGCAATAGTTTTGATCCGGCTGTTTAATATAGCATCTTTAATTTGTGTAGCCGCATCAACCCGCCCGCCAAATGTATTTATTTTAAAAATTATAGCATCAGCATTATCTTTTTCTGCATCCGAAATAACGCGACTAACATAAGGTGCAAGACCAAGATCAATTTCACTATCTATGTATCCTACATAAACAACTTTTTGCTGAGCAAAGGTTGTCAGGGATAGAAGTATTATAATTAAATATTTCATTTTGTCATCCATATAAAAAAAATTAGAAAGGATTGAAAATATCTTAATTGAAAATAATGAAAAACAGTTTGATCGGAAAGTAGAATGGACCAGATAAAATTTACT
>DAIRCT010000106.1:0-7510 GCA_036796535.1 Ignavibacteriaceae bacterium | reverse complement strand
TTCAATCAAAGAAAAGAACAGAAGTGTCAGTTCAATAATCCGGAAGAAGAAAAAAGACTTTGGGATAAATGCGAAGAATATTTATCGGTTGTTGAAAAAATTTCAGTCAATTAATTTCTCAGTGTTTCTCTGTACCAGCTCTGTGTCCGTTAGCTAACGGACTCTGTGAAATAAAATCCTTACACGGAGAGCCAGAGAGATTTGAAGGAGAATCACAGCGATGATAAACAAAATAAAATACTTTGCCGGAATTGATGTTCAAATTAATCGCGGCTGCTGTTATTACATCATTGATAAAAATAAAAAGTATGTCTCAAGCGGATGGATAAAAGAAAAAATTCCTCAAGCATTTCAAAAACTTTTCATTGAACTTTCAGATAATCAAACAGATTCAATTGCGATTGGAATTGATGCGCCAAGAATGCCAATCAAAAAACTACGCAGCAGAAACTTCAACAAGCAAACAAATAGTTGGACAGAAAACGGTGATACAAAAGTCGGAAGAGAGTGTGAGGTAATAATTAAATCTTACGGCATCGCAAATCCGCAATGGACAAAAACACTAAATGATTCACCCGATTGGATGAAGCTTGGATTTTCAATTTATAAATCACTAAAAGATTTCTCATTCCTTTATGAAGTCTTTCCCTCTGCTTCTTACAAAATGTTAGAGAAAGATAATCTTGCTTATGAATTGTGTTTGAGCGATTTTACCGGTGGAGTAAAAGATATGCTCGATGCATCTGTTGCTGCGATATCAGTATTTGAATTCATCAACGGAAGAGGTTGCGAAGTTGGCGGAGAAGATGGATTGGGAACAATAGTACTTCCAAGAAAAATATTTTTATGAACACACTTTATATAATCCTCGTTTTATTTTCGGGTGTTTCATTTATTATTTACGGCTGTCTTTTCTTTTTATCGCCGCAGATGAGAAATGAATTTAAGCGTTTTGGATTAGAAAAATTTGCAACTTTAACCGGAACTTTAGAGCTTCTTGGAGGAGTCGGTATGCTGGTTGGTCTTAAGTTTAATTTTATCCTGATAATTTCTTCCGGAGGATTAGCTTTATTGATGCTGTTGGGTTTTGGAGTTAGACTTAAAATAAAAGATGGCTTTTGGCTCAGTATGCCTTCTTTGTTTTTTATGTTGTTAAATTTATATCTCTTCTTAATTACTATATAGATAGTATTGTTTTAAAAAGTAAATGAAATATTTTTTTCACAAATAAAAGGATTAACAAAATGGAATGGATTAAAATAGTTATTCAAATAATTATTGCAGTCTCAATTTTTAATGTTTGGATATTGCGCTTTGGAAAGCCGACTAGCTGGCGCGGAGGGACTGCAAAAAGTATGAAAGAAGAATTTGAAGCTTACGGTTTGCCTCTTTGGTTTATGAAGTTAATTGGTTTTTTAAAACTAACACTTGCTTCACTTTTAATTGCCGGAATATTTCTGCCAGTTTTAGTAAAACCTGCAGCAATTGGTATGGCGGTTTTAATGTTCGGAGCCATAGTAATGCATATTAAAGTAAAGGATTCACTTATTAAATCACTACCTGCTTTTACTTTTTTAGTGCTTTCCTTGATTTTAATATTTGCATAAAGAACGTTCTGACCGTTTAGCGGCCGGTTTGAACTTGCAGATATTTGTGACGAGATTCTTAGATATTTGACCTGAAAGGGATAAACGGAATTTTTATGTAAATAGAATTGTTTAGTTGATAGGATTAAAAACAGATCATAAAATTGTGAACAATAGAAAACTTAAAATAAGAAAGAATAAAATGGAAACTCTAAATTCAATCGGTCTTGATGTTAAAAAATCAGCTGAATTAGCTGATAAATTAAACACGCTGCTCGCAAACTATTCAATCTTTTATCAGAACACGCGCGGTTATCATTGGAACATCAAAGGTGAAAAATTCTTTGAGCTTCATCTGAAATTTGAAGAGTTATATAATGACTTGTTTATTAAAATCGATGAAGTTGCTGAAAGAATTTTAACACTCGGACACTCACCAAATCACAGATATTCCGACTATAAGACTGCCTCTGCAATTGCTGAAAGCAAAGAGGTTTCTGATGGAATGAAAGCCGTTGCTGAAATTATAAGCTCCTTCAAAACTATCATAACATTGCAAAGAGAACTTCTTGCATTATCTGCAGAGATAAACGATGAAGGAACTAATGCACTAATGAGTGATTACATTCGTGCACAGGAAAAATTGGTTTGGATGTATTCGGCTTTTGCAAATAAATAATAGCATTAGTGAAAAAATTAAAAATTCCAGTTTAGGTTGTAATTTACTGATATAAAAATTGTAACCCTTACCGGATTTTCTTGTTGTGGGCATAAGAAAAATTTTATATGAAAACCATCAGCATAATTTTTCCGCATCAACTGTTTGAAGAACATCCTGCACTTGATTCAGAAAGAGTTGTTTACCTGATTGAAGAATTTTTGTTTTTCAGACAATATAAATTTCACAAGCAGAAACTGGTACTTCACCGCTCTTCAATGAAATTCTATCAGGACTATCTTGAAAGAAAAAAACTCAAAGTAATTTATATTGATTCAAGCAATGAATTATCTGACATCAGAAAACTTATTCCTTATTTAAAGCAAAAAGGAATTAAAGAAATACATTTTGCAGATGTTGCTGATAACTGGCTTGAAAAACGAATCAACCAGACAGCAGAAAAATTTGAAATCACAATTCACGAATATCCTTCACCAGCTTTTCTTAACACTAAAGATGAATTAAAAAAATATTTCAACGGAAAGAAAAAATATTCACAAACAGATTTTTACATAAAGCAGAGAAAGAAGTTTGGAATATTACTCAATGAAGATGGTTCGCCGGTTGGAGGTAAATGGACTTTCGATACAGAAAACAGATTGAAATATCCCGCTGCAAAGAAACCTCCCAAAGTAAATTTTCCTTCTGAAAATAAATATTATGAAGAAGCTGTAAAGTATGTTAGTGTAAATTTTTCTGACAACTATGGTGATATAAACAAAAACTTCATCTATCCGAATACTTTTGAAGAAAGCAAGAAGTGGTTTAATGAGTTTTTAGAAAAAAGATTTTCAGAATTTGGCGACTATGAGGATGCAATTGTTATAGGAGAAAATATTCTTCATCACAGCGTTTTAACACCAATGTTGAATATTGGCTTACTCACTCCCAAATACACAGTAGAAGAAACTCTCAAATATTCTAAAAAGCACAAAATTCCTTTAAACTCAGTTGAAGGATTTATTAGGCAGATAATTGGCTGGCGTGAATTTATCCGTGGAGTGTATGAATCTTCAGGTTCATATCAGCGCACAAAAAACTATTGGGGATTCAAAAGAAAAATACCGGAAAGTTTCTGGAATGGGACTACCGGCATTGAACCGCTCGACATCACTATTAAAAAAGTTTTACAAACTGGTTATTGTCATCACATAGAAAGATTAATGGTGCTGGGAAATTTTATGCTGCTCTGTGAGTTTGATCCTGATGAAGTTTATCGCTGGTTTATGGAGTTATTCATTGATGCTTATGATTGGGTGATGGTGCCGAATGTTTATGGAATGAGTCAATTCGCAGACGACGGATTGATGGCAACAAAACCTTATATCAGCGGCAGCAACTATCTGATGAAAATGAGTGATTACAAAAAGGGTGATTGGCAGTTAATCTGGGATGGACTCTTCTGGCGATTTATGGATAAACATAGAAAATTTTTCCTTTCAAATCCAAGATTGGGAATGCTGATAAAAACTTTCGATAAAATGTCTGACGAAAAGAAAAAAGCTTTGTTAACTGCTGCTGAGAATTACTTAAAAACAATTTAATATTTATTGATTCTTACCCTTAAATCTTATTATACTAATTGAGCGCTGTGGCAATGACTTTTCTTTATTTCCCTTACTCTTTTAAGCTAAATTTTGAAGATGGATTTTTTCAGTTTCACTTACGAGAAACATTAACTTCAACTTTGTAAAAAGGAACGAATTAAATATCTAGGTTGTTACCATTTTTAGAATTATTCAATAAAATCGAGGAAAAAATGAAAATAAAAATCAATGAAAATGGTCCCATACTTATCGAAGTTTCTGAAGCAAAAATTATAAGAGGTGAAACTGAAGAGACTATCTCACAAAAGACAATCGCTCTTTGCAGGTGCGGGCAGTCTTCCAATAAGCCATTTTGCGATGGCGCCCATAGAAAATGTGAGTTTAAAGGTGAGCTAGTTGAACTAGAAGTTAAATAACTAGCTTACCTTACGCAAAGGTGTGTAAAACCTCCGAGGTTTTTTGATTAATAAATTTTCAAAGTAGTTTTAAGGCACTTAGTGATAATGATTCTATAAAATAATTCATTGAAACCTCGGAGGTTTGCCATTGTGCGTAGCATAACTAATTAAGTTATTAATCTAGCCGCGGTAAAGATACTGCGGCTTTTTTATTGATTCTGACTTTTAAATCTTTTAACTGTTTTCGAATGCTTTAAAAGATGTTTTGTTTTTCTTCCACTGACTCTCTTACGCCACATTTTAAAACTTGAAGGTTTCATCTCTCTTCGCATAATCTCACGAACATCATTTTCTTTCAAGCCAAACTGAAGTTCAATAGCTTCAAATGGTGTTCGATCTTCCCACGCCATTTCAATTATTCGGGATATGTCTTCTAAGGAAAAGTTTTTCATTTATATTTCTTTCGGTTCAATGCCGGGTTTTGCGTAAGATAATCTTGCAATTCTTTTTGTCTCGTGGTAACTATCCAGTCCGCTGATTGAAACTGTTTCAGCTTTTTCAATATCAACAAAGCCATCTTCACCAACAATATCATCTGGAAGAATTACTTCGAGGATTTCTCCAACAATAAAAATTATCCCGTTGAATTTTATTTCGTGCTCTTCAACAAGCCGGCAGCCGATTTTTATTTTTGATTCTCTCACATAAGGAGCTTTAATTGTATCGCTGTATTCAGGAGTTAAACCGCATTCATCAAATTCAGAAATATTTTTATCATATCTTGCTGATGTTTGATGTGCTTTCTGATAAATATCTTTGTTGATATGATTAATGGTAAAGTAATTTGTTTCTTTGATGTTTGTGTATGTGTGTCTTTCTACAGAAACGGGCCGCATTAAAAATCCAATTGCCGGAGGATTTGCACCAACGTGAATCACAGAGCTGAAAATTGCAAGATTAGTTTTTCCTTCTTTGGAAATTGTGCCAATTAAATTTGCACTTTTAAAGCCGGACAATGAATTAACAAAATTGGTTCTGTATGTTTTTTCAGATTTTAAAATATTTTCTTTTGTAATTATCATACTCAATAAATCTTGAAAATGAATTAATGATTTAAGATAAACAAAGAATTGTCACTCTGTTTGGCAATGCCATCGAAGTGTGACTGTTCTTTCCCTATTAGTTATTCTCCAACAATCTGATCGTGAGTGGGAATCTATTTTTTCTATTGTTTGTGGATTCCGGATCAAGTCCGGAATGACAAGCGCCATAAAACATAAATTTAAATAATTTTTACTGATGAAATTCCGCCATCAATTTTAATTATTTGTCCAGTAATAAACCCGGATTTTTCTGACAATAAAAACTCAACTGCCTGAGCAATCTCTTCTGAACTTCCAATTCTTTTCAACGGATGACGATCTTCGGATGCTTTAACTTTTGTTTCATTGTTCAAAAGTTTTTCTGCAAGCGGAGTATTTGTTATTGATGGCGCAATACAATTTACACGAATGTTTGGTGCAAACTCAGCAGCAAGCGTGCGGGTTAATCCTTCAACAGCACCTTTTGAAGATGCAACGGATGCGTGATAAGGCATTCCTGTTTGCACAGCAACTGTACTAAACAGCACTACGCTTGATTTTCCCGCCGACTTCAAATTGTTAAAATATTTGTTTATTACTTTTACAGCACCCAGAAGATTAACTTCAAAATCATTCTGAAAATCTTCCAACTTTAAACTCTTCAGTGGTTTTAAGTTTATTGTGCCGGGACAATAAACAAGTCCATCAATCGAATCATCTATTTGTGGAAGCTCTTCTATGGTTTTAGTTATATCTGCAGAAAGAAATTCCACATTGCTTAAACCATCAAGATTTTTGTTCGTTCTGCTTAAAACAATAACCCGATTGTTTTGGCTTAATACTTTTGCAGTTTCTAAACCAATGCCGGATGTTCCGCCGACTATTAAATATGTACTCATTATTTCTCCGTTGTCATTCCCGCGCAGGCGGGAATCTATTTTTATATTTTTGTTGGTGGATTCCCTTTTTCAAGGGAATGACAAACCAAAAAAAGTGTTTACAATTTCAAATTAATTCCAATACCAGCTCCACCAGCAAGAAAACTTTCTAAATGCGGATAAAGATTTATGTTTGCGTTATTCTGATGAATGAAAAACAAAGAAACATCAAACAACAAAAGAAAGCCACCCTGAAGTAATAGACTATTTCCATATCCTCTCAATCGTTCTGCGCTTGAGGAGTTTTTAGATCGCTCTTTCAGATAAAGTCCGGTCGCAATGTAAGCAACATCAAGTCCTGCATTAAGCAAAAGAAAATTCTGTAATGAATTAAAATCTTTAATGATTTCTAAATTTGTCATTGATGAAGGGTCAGAATTAACAGCATTAAAATATCCAAAGGCAGCAATTCCAAGATTCACAACATTCCACATTGCATTAAACTGATGGAAATATTTCGCCTCGCCCGTTGCTTTGAAATTACCGTAAGTTCCAACAAGAATGTTTCCCACAGCCCAACCGCCAAGAACAAGCATAGCAGTTTCATTTATATCTTTTCTTTCCATCTGAAAATTTTGTAAATGAAGAGAGCTGTCATTTTGAGAAAAGACACTTTCACTTAATAGAAAAAGAAATACAATAATCAGAGGATAAAGATTATAAGAGATTTTTAGGGTTAAGTTTTTCATAATATCCACAACAATTATAGAGCGATAAAAGTTTCAAGCTTGTTAGTGAAAGGTTCAATTGGATTGAAAGTTAATTCAAAGTGTTTAAATATTGTACTTAATATCATAAACTTCTAACTTGTACCAGGTAAAATCTCCTTCGTCAAGTTTCCAGGTTGCTTCGCCTTTAACGGGGATTTTTATTCCGCTGTATACTTTGTATTCATTCAAAGTAATTACCCATTCTTTAAGAGGTGAATTTGCTTCGCTGCCCATATAACGCATTGCACTGAATTTTACGAAGTCACCGTTCTCATTAAAAGTGAAAACCGCTGAACCGGTTGTGCCTCTGTAGGTCATTGTTGCTTTGGCAGAAAGCGAATCTATTTCTTCCCATTTTATATAAGGACTCACAACAGCAGTCGGAAACCAGATTGTTTCGCCTAAATATCTTTGCAAAGTTCCCTGATTTATTTTTTCATTATCTGAAGCATTAACAACATTAAACAAAGAAAAAACTTTAATTAACATATTTCCTTTGCCATCAGAGAATTTATCCCGACCAGTAAAAAA
>DAIRCT010000105.1:0-7625 GCA_036796535.1 Ignavibacteriaceae bacterium | reverse complement strand
ATGTTATTCCTGTCCCCGGTGCAAGTTCTTTGCTTACAGCTTTGGTTGGCAGTGGGCTGGATTTTGAGAAGTTCTATTTCTACGGCTGGCTATCACCAAAGAAAGATATTAGGCGAAAACAATTACTTGATTTAAGAAAACGTAGAGAGACAATTGTTTTAATGGATACTCCATATAGATTAAAAACTTTACTGGAAGATATCGTAAAACTATTGGGTCCAAACATTTCTTGTGTTCTTGCATTTGAGTTGACTAAAGAAAAAGAAAAATTTTACCGTGGTAATGCACAGAATATTTTGAATGCTGTTGAAAGAGAAAATTTAAAGGGTGAGTTTGTGTTGATAATCAAAAACCAATAGCACCCCGATAAACGGGGGCAAGCTGCGGATTGAACTGATCGGAAGGATATTAACGGATTAGATCAGTTTTAATCTGTTTAATCAGTTCGATCCGTGTTCCAATTTCTTTAGTAAAGAAACGTTTTCGATATGATAAGTATGCGGAAACATATCAACAGGTCTTATCTTAATTAATTTATACCCGTCTTCAACCATTAGCTTAATATCCCGCACTTGCGTTGCTGGATTACAACTAACGTAAACAATTTTGTCTGGAGAAAGTTTTATTACATCATCAACTGTGGTTGGGTGCATTCCACTTCTTGGCGGATCAATTATCATTACATCGGGCTTTGGGATGTTGTATTTGTTAACTATCGGTAAGAATGATTTGTAAAGATCAGCCGCGAAAAATTTTACATTTAGAATATTGTTTAAATCAGCATTCACTTTTGCATCGGCAATCGCTGATTCTACCGCTTCAAAAGCATAAACTTTTTTTGATTTATCAGAAATAAAAATTGCAATTGTTCCCGCACCGGAATATAAATCATAAATAATTTCATTCCCTTTCAGCTCGGCAAAATCCAGAGCAGTTTGATAAAGTTTTTCTGCCTGCAAAGTATTTGTCTGGAAAAACGAGTTAGCGCTTATACGGAATTTATGCCTTCCAATTTCATCATAAATAAAACCAGAACCGTAAATAACTTTTTCATAATCACCAACGGCTACTGCTGCAAATTTTTTATTGATGTTATTTATAACGGTTGTTACTTGTGGAATTCCTTTTCTTAATTCATTACAATATTCATTAATCAATTCATCGTTCTCTTCTGATGTAACAAGATTAACCATCAAATCATCTGTATGAAAAGATTGTTTAATTACAAGATTGCGTAAAAATCCAGTGTGAGTTTTTGTTGAATAAATTGAAGAGTTTTTCTTCTTAAAAAAATCACGAGTAAAATTTAAAATCTTATTGCTTACTTCTGATTGAAGAAAACATTCATCAACATCAAGAACTTTATCGTATATCTTTGGAATGTGAAGTCCGAGTGAAAAATCTTTATCAAGAATTCCTTCCTTAGAAATCTCTTCTTTCGTCAGCCATCTTTTTTCACTAAAAGAAAACTCCATTTTATTTCTGTAATAAAAAACATTTTGCGATGGGATGATTGGTTCAATTTCAAAACCTCCCTTGTCGGCAGGCAGGTCCGAAAATCCACCAAGCTTGTGAAAAATTTCTTCAACCTGCTGCTGCTTGTATTTAACCTGAGCATCATAATCTAAATCCTGCTGTTTGCATCCGCCGCAGGTACCGAAGAATTTACATTTTGCTTTTACTCTTTCATCTGATGGAGTAAGAATATCCACAACCAAAGCTTCCGCATAAGAGCTTTTAATTTTTAGCAACCGTGCGTTTACTCTGTCGCCGGGATAAGAGCCAATAACAAATACAACATAATTTTTTTCATTGCCATTTTCTTCAGACAAGCCAAGCAGTTCATTCTTGGAAATTTTTGCAATTCCTTTTCCTTCAAATGCATACTTCTCTATTTGAAATTCTACTATGTCGCCTTTTTTAATATTCATTTTTTTTCCTGTGACTGTCATTCCGAATCCCGATTTATCGGGTGAGGAATCTGTTTTATGTCATTTATTCAGATTTCTCAGTCGAGGACTCCTTCGAAATGACAGTGTTCTTCTTCTTCAATATCAGCATTTTAAATCCAATGTATCTATCTGCACCGAGTTTTAAGTAGGCATTGGATTCGTGACTAATCTTATTTAACAATTTTTTGTAGTAGCTTTTTTCTTTTTCGTTTAATTTATAAATGGTGTCGTCAAGTTCCTGAGCCGTGTGTTCATAAAAACTTTGTAATGAGGATGATAAATCTTCTTCGTATAAAACAGAAAAATTTCTTTCTTTATAGTAATTACTGCATTCATTATTTAATAAAGGAAGAATATCAGACGCATCAAAAATGTTTTTTACAAACGGAGGATAATCATTCGAAAGAGCTGTAATCTCTCCAACGCACAAAGTCGCTTCAGGTTTTAGAATTCGTTTAATCTCTTTAATAATTTTATTTCTGTTTGTTAATGAAATGGAAGCTTGTGCATAAACCAAATCAAATTGCTCTGAGTCAAAATCAGTGTTATCAAAATCCATCATCTTAACAATAACTTTACTTTCTTTACTTAAATTTAAGCGGGCGTTCATCAACGAATCATAATCATTTACAATTACAGTTGCGGAACTTGCACCGGACTCAATCATCTTCTCAGCGATCTTTTCACTTCCAGATCCAATAACTAAAACGTTTTTATCGTTCAGAACGTATTTAGATTTAAGAATCCTGAATTGCTTAAATCCGCCGGGTAAAAATATTTGTTGTGTTTCGTTTTTCATTTTGTAAAATTTTTGTAACAAAGTTACTTATAATGATTTTAATATTGAATTTACTTTTATGAATCATTCTTTACTTTGCCTTTAACTTTCTGCAGCCGTATTTTTGATCTAACAATTTGAACACTTCGGAGAAAAAATGACCAGGACAAATTTTTTTATTTCAATCTTACTCTCACTTTTAATATCAATCTTTATAATTCCTCAAACAAAAAGAGCAATTACCGTTGATGATCTTTGGGCGATGAAGCGCATTGGATCTTATGATGTTTCGCCTGATGGAAAAACAATTGCGTACACTTTAACATCTTATACTTTTGAAGCTAATAAAGGCAACACAGATATTTATTTAATAGATGCCGATGGGAAAAATTTAAGGTCATTAAAAAATTCTGAAAAGAATGAAAGCGAACCAAAGTTTTCACCGGATGGTAAAACAATCGCATTTACGCGTGATGGTCAAATCTGGCTTTGCAATTTGGATGGCTCAAACGAAAAACAGTTAACTAATATTTATACCGGTGCTTCAGATTTTAAATGGTCTGCCGATGGAAAGAAAATTTTGTTTGTTTCATCTGTTTATCCGGACTGCACAACTCAGGAATGTAACGAGCAAAAAGACAAAGCAAAAGAAGAAAGTAAAGTAAAAGCCACAGTTTTTACCGGATTAATGTTTCGCCATTGGAATGATTGGCGTGGAGATAAACGCAGTCATTTATTTTTGCTTGATGTTGCAACAGGCGATTTTACTGATTTGACAGAAGGTAATAAAGAAGATGTTCCGCCTCCTGCATTGGGTTCATCAAACGATTATAATTTTTCTCCCGACGGAAGTGAGGTTGCTTATGCTTTAAATCCTGAATTTACAAAAGCAATAAGCACAAACATTGAAATATATCTTGCAAGTTTATCTTCACCAAAAACTCCTAAAATTATTTCTGTCAGTAAAGGTGTTGATTGTCAGCCCGTTTATTCACCTGATGGTAAATGGATTGCCTGGACATCTATGAAGAGAGCCGGATTCGAATCCGATAAACGCGATCTGATTTTGTTTGATAGAAAAAGTGGTACAATAAAAAATCTAACAGGGGATTTTGATAAATCAGTTGATGAATTTATCTGGACTCCCGATTCCAAAACGATTTATTTTCTTGCAGCGAACGAAATTTATAATTCAATTTACAAGGTGGATATAGATTCAGATGAACCGGAATTGTTTTACAAAGAAAATTATAACACAAATATTCAACTTTCTAAAGATGGCAAAACACTTTTCTTCCTAAAACAAAGAACAGATCTGCCGGCTGAAATTTTTTCAATCAGCACCGATGGTAAAAACACTTTAAAAAGAATCACCTTTACCAACGAGAAAATTCTTTCGCAGCTTGAAATGAATCCCGTTGAAACCTTTTGGTGTGAGGGTGCAAACGGAGATAAAGTTCAATCAATTTTAGTTAGGCCACCATTCTTCGATCCAAATAAAAAATACCCGATGATGTTTTTAATTCACGGAGGACCACAAGGAGCATGGGAAGATAATTTTCATTACCGTTGGAATCTTCAAATGTTTGCCGGTGCCGGCTATGTTGTTGTTGCGCCCAATCCACGCGGCTCAACCGGATATGGACAAAAATTTACTGATGAAATTTCCGGTGATTGGGGCGGTAAAGTTTATACTGATTTGATGAACGCCTATGATTATGCAATTAAGAATTATCCATTTATTGATCCACAAAACACATTTGCTTCCGGTGCATCTTATGGTGGATATATGATTAACTGGATCGAAGGACACACCGATAGATTTAAAGCTTTGTTTTGCCACGATGGAACTTTTAATCTTGAAAGTATGTGGGGAACAACAGAAGAACTCTGGTTTCCTGAATGGGAGCTTGGCGGTACACCCTGGGAAAATCGTGAAGCTTATGTAAAATGGTCACCCCATCAATATGCTAAAAATTTTAAAACTCCAATGCTTATTGTGCATGGTGCTTATGATTTTAGATTATCCGAAGAGCAGGCATTCCAGCTTTTTACAACTCTACAACGGATGGGAATTGAAAGTAAATTACTTTATTTTCCAGATGAAACTCATTTTGTTTCCAAACCACAAAATGCAAAGTTGTGGTGGAATACAGTGTTTGATTGGTTTAAATCACATCAAAAATAGGAGAAGTGATGAAAGAAAGAGATTTAGAAATCATTACGCCCGACGACGAAATTTTTGAAAACCTTGGCGATCTTGGCGCATTTAGAACCGGCGGCAAAACCGAGCGTGAGATTGAAGATGATTATAAAGAGAGAACCAACTATGTTGAAGAAAATTTATGGAGTAAAGTTCAACGTGTTGGAAAGAAAATATCTTTTGCAAAAGATATAATGGCACTTTATAGTTATATGAAAGATCCATTAGTAAGCTGGCATCGAAAGGCAATTGTAGTAATGGGATTGGTTTACTTTATCTCACCGATTGATGCTATTCCAGATATCGCTCCCTTTATCGGATATCTTGATGATCTTGGTGTAATAGCCGCACTGGTAAAATTTCTCGGCAGTGAATTAGTGCCATATTACGATGCTAAATACAGAAAGTAAAAATTAATCGTCATTGCGAGTCCCAATTTGGGGACGAAGCAATCTACTAAACCACAGATTACTTCGCTCCACTCGTAATGACATCCCATTATCAAATGAACTACAAACTTCTAAAATCAGAAATACGTTTTAAAGGAAAAGTATTCGATCATCAGGTTGATGAGATTGAATACGATAGCGGCAATAAATCGATCAGAGAAATTGCAATTCATCCTGGCGGAGCAGTTGTTGTTCCGGTTAAAGATGATGGTAAAATAATTTTGGTTAAGCAATTCAGATATCCGCTTCAAAAAACTTTGATTGAATTTCCTGCCGGCAAACTTGAAAAAGGTGAAGACCCATTAGTTTGTGCAACTCGCGAACTTGAAGAAGAAACCGGTTATAAAGCAAAAGAAATTAAAAAACTTGGTCAGATTTATACTGCCCCGGGTTACTGTACAGAAATCCTTCATATCTATTCGGCTAAAGGATTGACTCCAGGAAATCATAATCGTGAAGAAGGTGAACACGGAATGGAAATCCTTGAGTTATCTCTTGATAAAATAGAAGATATGATTCTAAGCGGTGAAATAACAGATGCTAAAACTATTGTTGGGATATATTATTTTTTAAACAAGTAATTTTTTACTATAAATTAAGATGAAAAAAATAATCTTATTCATTGCAATTTTCATTTGCATAACATCTCCAGGTGTTTTCCCACAAATAAAAATTGAAGTTGGGGGTGGATATTTAGTGCCACTTACTAACGGTCCCGTTTTTGAACATACAAATAAGGGATGGGGAATTTCAGCATCGGGAATTTACAACGTAATAGAAAATCTTGATTTAACCGGAACTGTTTTATATCAATCGAGAGTGTTTGAACCGAATAGTTTTAGTTTTATTGCTCCAGATGTTCTTGGTTACTCCATTCCTATAGTCAAAAGCGGAGATAATTTAAAATCAATTGGATTTACAATAGGCGGCAGATTCAGTTCAAATAATACAAATTATTTGCAAACATATTTTTCTTTGGATTTTGGATTGATGTTTTTTCAGGAGAGTTTTTATGATTTACAATCCTTGGCTGAATTAGGAATAAGGACGATAACTATTACTCCCCAAAAATATTCAGATACAAAAACTTTGTTTGAAACATCTGCCGGATTTGGTTTTGTATTTAAACTATCTCCATTACTTGATATTATCCTGGAAGGTAGAGCCAATTTAATCCCAGAAGGAAGAGAAGTTTACTTTCCTATCTTTACAAAGCTCCAGTTTAATCTTTAATTTAATAGTTAGGACAAATTGAGTCTTAATAATTCTTTTTTCTCAAAGTCAAAATTTCTATATTGAATCCACACTAAATCAATATTTATGAAGATTTACAATCACTTATTAAATACGATAAAGGAAAAGGGTGCAGCTTATCTAATTTTATTGGATCCCGATAAACTGCCCGAAAATAAACTTGCCGGATTTTTGAAGCATTGTGAAAAATCGGGAGTTGATGGATTTTTAGTAGGCGGCAGTCTAATGGTTAATGGTGATTTTGATTTGTTTATAAAAAAAGTTAAAGAAAATACAAAGCTACCATCAATAATTTTTCCCGGCAGTATTACACAAATTTCTCATTTTGCTGATGCAATATTATTTCTTTCAGTTGTTAGCGGCAGAAACCCCGAACATTTAATTGGTAAACATGTTTTAGCTGCACCATCGATAAAGAAAAGTGGAATTGAACCAATCTCCACTGCCTACATTTTAATTGAATCGGGCTCAACTACAACGGCTGTTTATATGAGTGGAAGTTTACCGATACCAAGAAACAAACCTGAAATTGCGGCTGCAACTGCGCTTGCATCAGAGTATCTTGGAATGAAATTAATTTATCTTGAAGCCGGAAGCGGTGCCGATAATCCTGTACCAAATGAAATGGTAAAAGCTGTAAGTAATCAATGTACTGTTCCAATAATTGTTGGCGGTGGAATTAGAAATCCAATAACGGCAAGACAAAAAGTTGAGAACGGTGCATCTATTATTGTAACGGGAAATTTTTTTGAGAATGAAAATAATTGGGATTTAATCAGGGAGTTTGCTTCTGCTGTACATATTAATCAAAGTATTTTAGTTTAACATTATATGTCATTCCGAGTCTCAAGAGGACGAAGGAATCTACAGATTGCTTCGTCAGTAAGACCTTCCTCGCAATGACAATCACTCGATAAGGATATAAAAATTGGATGCACAAAAATTTATAAACGATTCACTGATTGAAAGCTCTGAAACAAAGCTTAAGA
>DAIRCT010000104.1:0-7869 GCA_036796535.1 Ignavibacteriaceae bacterium | reverse complement strand
TGATAAAGCTATTTGTTTAAAAAATATTTAAGACAAAAATGAGGTTGACTCAAAATTAAGGATTTATCATTTCGAGCGAGTCTTCGAGAGAGAAATCTTTCCAATACACAAGATTTCTCCCCCCGATTCGATCGGGGAAGCAATTTATTATTTTTAATTAAAAAGTGAGATCACTTCGCTTCGCTCGTGATGACAAAATGCCCATATGAGACAACCTCCGAAATATTTAACCATTATAATTTAATGCTGCCAAACCGGGGAAGATTGATGTTGTATCAAGTTCTTCTTCAATTCTTAAAAGTTGATTGTACTTTGCAATACGATCTGTTCTGGATGCCGAGCCGGTTTTGATCTGTCCGGCATTTGTTGCAACAGCAACATCAGCAATAGTTGTATCTTCAGTTTCACCCGAACGATGGCTTATAACATTCGTGTAACCCGCAACCTTAGCCATCTCAATGCAATCAAGAGTTTCTGTTAGCGTACCAATTTGGTTTAACTTTATTAAAATAGAATTTGCAACTCCGAGTTCAATTCCTTTAGCAAGTCTTTCTGTGTTAGTTACAAAAATATCATCTCCAACAAGTTGGATCTTGCTGCCAAGTTTATCTGTTAATAATTTCCAGCCATCCCAATCATCTTCAGCCATTCCATCTTCCAAAGAAATTATTGGATATTTGTTTGCCCACTCAGCCCAGTAATCAACCATTTTTTCTATTGAGATAAGTTTATCGGGTGCAGATTTAAAAAGATGATAAGCATTTTTTTCTTTGATAAAGAATTCGCTTGCGGCAGGATCTATTGCAATCGCAATATCAGTCCCGACTTTATAACCTGCTTTATTAATTGCCTCAAGAATTACTTCAATTGCTTCTTCATTTGATTTTAGGTTCGGAGCAAATCCGCCTTCATCACCAACTGCGGTGTTATATCCTTTTTTTGATAGCACAGCTTTTAATGCATGAAAAGTTTCGGAGCCCATTCTAAGCGCTTCAGCAAAACTTGGAGCACCAACCGGCATAATCATAAATTCCTGAAAATCAACATTGTTATCCGCGTGTTTACCACCGTTAAGAATATTCATCATCGGAACGGGTAAAGTTTTTGCATTTACTCCACCGATGTAACGATAAAGCGGTAATCCAAAAAATTCTGCTGATGCTTTTGCGCAGGCAAGTGAAACACCAAGCATTGCATTTGCACCAAGGTTGCCTTTATTTTCTGTTCCGTCTAACTCGATTAACAAATTATCAATTTCAACTTGTTCAGTCGCATCAAAATCAATAAGCTCATCAGCAATTTTTTCATTTACATTTTCAACTGCTTTAAGCACGCCTTTTCCACCATAACGACTTTTATCGCCATCGCGTAACTCAACAGCTTCGTGTTCACCGGTAGAAGCACCGCTTGGCACCGCAGCTCTGCCCATTACTCCAGACTCAAGATAAACCTCAACTTCTAAAGTTGGGTTGCCTCTTGAATCCAATATTTCTCTTCCAAATACATCAACTATTGTAGTCATTTTTCTAACTCCTGATTTTCCTAAATGTGATTCAAAGTTTTAATTAATTTGCTTTTCAAAATTAGCTAAATAGGTAATGGAATTGAAATTGTATGAGTTGAAATTAGTGGTAATTCGTGCTAACCTGCACGTCTGGTAAGCAGGTTAGTGGCTATTTTCTTGCCACGAATTAACACTAATTATTCACGAATTAAGAAATTATAAATTGGAAATACGATTTTAATTTAAAGTTTTAAGAATATCTTAATTATTCATGTTACACATAGATTGTTGAACAATTATTGAAATCGTAGAACAGACTGAAGTCTGTTTTACGGATTTAAAACAAGAGTTAGTTTTGTGCCTATCTTACGTTAAAGAATTATCTTAAAGAGTTAAGAGTGATACTACAATATTTTCACAATAATCCACAAACATTTATTCTAAATAAACTTTTAATTACTTTACGGCGTAGAATTCAATTTATATTCAATAACAAATCAGTGCTTAAATTATAAATTTGATGTTAGCATCTTCACTACATAATGATATCCTAATCCTGCTTATTCAGCTTTTTTTGTTATTGCTTTTTGCAAGGGTATTTGGTGAACTATTTCAACGGCTGGGGCAACCGACTGTTGTTGGTGAAATCCTGGCAGGTGTTATTTTAGGTCCTTCGTTACTTGGTGGTGTTCCTTTGTTATCTGATTTGATGATAGTGAAAACAACACAAGGAACTAATTTACTTGAAGTTGTAAGTTTACTTGGTGCAATGCTTTTATTGCTTATAACCGGACTCGAGACTGATCTTGCATTAATAAAACATCACTCACGCAGTGCCTTTGGAACAGCTACAGGTGGTCTAATATTTCCCCTAATTTTGGGATTTGCTTTTTGCTTTTTCATCCCCGATTACTTACTTGTTGAGCCAGAAAAAAGAATTATTTTTTCTTTATTCGTTGCTACCGCAATTTCAGTTTCAGCAATTCCGGTTATAGCAAAAGTATTAATTGACCTTAAATTAATCCGCAGAGACATTGGACAAATTACAATTGCAGCGGGAATGATTGATGATACTGCTGCCTGGATTTTATTATCAATTGTTTTAGGATTAATTGAAGTTGGAGTTGTTACATTTCAAAATGTTTTCATATCAGTAGGCAAGGTACTTGCTTTTCTAATCATAAGTTTTGTTGCCGGTAAATGGATCGCATCCAAAATAATCTCTTTTGCACAGAACTCAATTAAAAGCGATTATAAATTTTTAACAATACTTATTTTATTCAGTTTTGGTTTTGGTGCAATCGCTCAAGCACTTAAACTTGAAGCTGTGCTGGGTGCTTTTCTTGCTGGAATAATTTTTTCGCGTATACCTGCAATTCCCGAAGAATCAATCGACAGACTTGAGAGTATTACCTTCGGAATTTTTGCTCCAATATTTTTTGCTGCTGCTGGCCTTAAGGTAAGTCTTCATCCATTATTTAATTCCGAATTACTTTTTATTGGAATAGGTTTAATTGCTATCGCAACCTTAAGTAAAGTAACAGGAGCTTATGTTGGGGCAAGAGTTTTTGGTAAAAGTGATCATTGGACTGCATTAAGTTTTGGTGCTGGATTAAATGCACGCGGTGCGATACAAATAATAATTGCTACTATTGGTCTATCAGTAGGAATTATTTCTCAACAAATTTTTTCTCTGATTATTATAATGGCTGTCGTAACTTCTATTATAGCTCCATTTATGTTGAGATGGACACTAAAGCACGTAAAACCGGAAGCCGCTGAGATTAAGCGACTACAGATGGAGGAACAACTTAAGGATAATCTTTTAAATAAGGTTCATCGTGTTTTATTGCCTGTAAGAAAACGAGAGATAAGCAAAGCAACTCCGGCAAAATTAATCGAAGCGAGAATTCTTGAAAGACTTGGCAGAAAAACTGATTTGAGTGTTACTTTGTTAACTGTTTCAGATGAATCTGAAAAAGCGGAAAGTCAATTATATCTTAATACACTCGGAGAATTTTTTACCAAGCTCCCCGTAAATAAAAAAGTTGCAATCAGTAATAACACACTTGAAAGTATACTTGATGAAGTAAAAAAGGATTATGATCTGTTGATTGTTGGAGCAACGGAAAGAAACAAAAATTCTGATATGCTTTTTAATCCTATTGTAGATAATCTTGTAAGACTTTCACCCTGTTCAAGTATTGTAGTGCAAAGCAGTGAAGTTTCTGAAGATTGGAGACCGAGCAGAATTCTGGTTCCCACTAACGGAAGTATGGCATCCAAAAGAGCCGCTGAAGTTGCGTTTGGTATTGCTTTTCATGAACATGATCAAGTACATATTCTTAATGTTATAGAAGGCAAACAAGGATATTCCTCATTGGATATTGAAGGAAGTTTAAAGGAAAGAAGATTAACTTTTGCACATCAAACAGTTGAAGAATTAAAAAAACTTGGGGACTCATTGGATGTAAATACATTTACCGAGATCAAAATTGGAGAAGAACCCGATTCCGTTATTTTAGACATGGCATCCGCAAATGATTTTGATCTTATAATTTTGGGAACTGATGTTAGACCCGGCAGTGATAAATTATATTTAGGACCACGAGTAGAAAGAATTCTCAACAATGCTTCCTGCCCTGTAATAATTGTTAACTCCCAATAAAAAAAGCACAAATAAAATCTGCATCCATTTAATCAAAGTTTCATCAAACCGATAAAAAATTTTGGTGATTTATGGAAGCAAAAGAAATTTTTAACAAAGCATTAAATTCTAATTATATCATCATTGAAGAAGATGAGCTCAAATCAGTATTAGAAAATTCAGAGACACTGCGTACAGAAGACACACATCTCTCCGACTTAATAAGATTATTAAAGTTTGAGAATAATCTTTTCGTTCAGGAAACAACTTTTAAAAAAGAAATTATTATAAGAAAAATGAATTCTCTTGAAGATGCCGATAAATTTTTTCAGGAGCGGTTAGATTATTACGAACGCAAATGGGATGGTTGCGGCTGTAAGATTGATTATTATGAGTAATCATTTTTCGTATGTCATCACGAACTCCGATTCTTCGGAGTGAAGTGATCTGCCAGGTTTTAGAAACAGATTGCTTCTTTCGATCGAATCGCATAGACGTCAACTTAGTGATATTTAAACTT
The DNA here is from genome assembly GCA_036796535.1 of Ignavibacteriaceae bacterium. Taxonomy (GTDB): domain Bacteria; phylum Bacteroidota; class Ignavibacteria; order Ignavibacteriales; family Ignavibacteriaceae; genus IGN3. The sequence continues at coordinate 3,198 of DAIRCT010000104.1, read as the reverse complement.
ACTCAATTTGACCGCCTTATTTAATAAACCGTTAAAACGGTTGTAATTCTTTGCCTTTTCTTATTAACCCACGGATTAATCCGTGGGTTAATAAAACAAAAACTATATTTTTGTAACCGTTTCAACGGTTTTTGTTATCAACCGTTTTTAAGCGGTCAACTTGAGTAAACTTATATAGCCCCGTCATTTATAGGCTGTGTTAAAATTATTTGTCAACCAAAGGAACTCATCCCCAACCCCTTCTCTTAGAAAGAGAAGGGGCTTAATACATTATAATTTCAAAGTCCCTCTCTTTTTAAGAGAGGTTCGCCGCAGCGAATTAGGGTGAGTTTTCTCCTTACAATTGAATTTTCACACAGCTTCTTTATGGTGTGGTAAGGATAATTAGAAAAGAATCCTGGACTTTAGCCCAAACAATGAATCTAATTTGGGCTAAAGCCCCCTTCTTTATTGGATATTTTTTTACCCCACCTTGAAGAGGCTGTGTTATAATTGTAAAAAACGTCACACCGAGCGAAGTCGAGGTGCGAATTTATTTCAAAATGTCAATCTTCGACTTCGCTCAGACTGACGAATCGTATTTTTCACACATGCTCTGAAAGGTGGGGCTATTTAATTATAAAATTTATACTTTAAGTTGACGCTAATACTATCGAATCGGGATCGCAATGACATTTTTAGGAATTTAGTCTTCATCCTCAAGCTCATGAGTTTCAGTATTGTGTTCTATGCTAAACAAAAATTTTGCATTAGGATTTTTTTCTCGTGCTGAATTAAGTGAGTAAACAGATTCAGCCAGATAAACTAAACTTCCGTGTTTATCCTGAAACAAGTGATGCGAACGAAGTCTTAACAACTCACTTATGTCATCTTCTTTTTCATAAACAACCCAGCAAGCTTTATAAAAATTTAATGGTCTAAAGCTGCAAGCTGCTCCATACTCATTAAGTAAGCGGTATTCAAGCACATCAAACTGAAGATCACCAACGGTGCCTACAACTTTTCTATTTCCATAATTCTGTATAAATACCTGAGCAAGTCCTTCGTCTGTTAATTGCATAATCCCTTTTTCTAATTGCTTGGATTTAAATGGATCGTTTAATTGAAGTTCCTTAAATATCTCAGGAGAAAAAGTGGGAACACCTTTATACATAAATTGCTCACCCTCAGTAATTGTATCACCGATTTTAAAATTACCAACATCATAAAGACCAATTACATCACCGGGATAAGCTTCATCAATTGTAGTTTTATCCTGCGCCATAAATGAAGCGGGATTAGGAAATTTAATTTCACGTTTAAGTCTTACGTGATAATAAAATTTATTTCGTTCAAACTTTCCTGAACACACTCTTAAAAATGCAATACGATTACGATGTTTAGGATCAAGGTTAGCGTGGATTTTAAATATAAATCCCGAAAATTTTTCGAATTCAGGATTTATCATTCCACTTGTTGTCTCACGCGGTTGTGGTGATGGTGCAATCTTAACAAATGTATCCAGCAATTCTTTAACACCAAAGTTATTTATCGCACTGCCAAAGAAAACCGGAGCCGTAGTTCCGTTAAGATAATCATCAACACTAAAATGATCATAGGCACCATGGATGAGCTCTATATCTTCTTTAAGTTTTAATGCATCATCACCAAACCACTCTACTAATTTCGGATCATCAACGCCGTTAAATTTTTCTATCTCATCTTCAATCCTTTGTTTGTTTGCTTTGAAGAATGAAAAAGAATTTTCATATAGATTGTAAACTCCTCTAAAACTAACTCCAATTCCCATTGGGTAACTAAGAGGACGAACTTTAATGTTTAGTTTACTCTCAATTTCATCAAGCAGCTCAATAGGATTTTTACCTTCACGATCAAGCTTGTTGATAAAAACTATAACGGGGGTGTTACGCATTCTGCAAACATTCATAAGTTTTTCTGTTTGCTCTTCAACTCCTTTTACGCAATCAATAACAAGAATGACACTATCCACAGCGGTTAATGTTCGATATGTATCTTCAGCAAAATCTTTATGACCGGGTGTATCAAGTAAATTAATATTGTATCCATCATAATGAAAACTAAGCACAGATGTTGATACAGAAATTCCACGCTGCTTTTCAATCTCCTGAAAATCTGAAGTTGCAGTTTTTCTTATCTTATTTGATTTAACTGCACCAGCGATTTGGATAGCACCGCTGAACAAAAGCAGCTTTTCTGTAAGTGTAGTTTTGCCGGCATCCGGGTGACTTATAATCGCAAATGTTTTTCTGTTTTTTATTTCTTTAATAATACTCATCGCTTGCTTTTAAATTTGATTTATAATTGTAAATAAATATGATTGGTTTGGTTTGAGTAAACAAACCTTGTCAGGAGATAATCTGGGCGGCTAATAATTTTTATTTTTTAACATAACTGTTACAAATATAAGAAATATTAAGATTAGGTTGTAACGATATTTAGTTTTCGTGGTAAGCTTTGGGATGAATATTTTAATTATAAAAATTAATTGTATCCATTATAATTCTTAATAATTCATCCGTCTGGTAGGGTTTTGAAATGTAATTGTTAAAACCTGATGCTAAGAATGCTTCCTTTTGACCAAAGCTTGCAAAAGCAGTTATGGCTATAACGGGAACCATTCTACCTTTTTCACTCGATCTGATTTCTTTCATAACATCTATTCCATTTTTACCGACGCCAAGATTTATGTCCATCAATATCAAACTATAATCATTTTCTAAGAATAAATTAAGTGCCTCATTTCCATTTTTAGCAAGATCAATATGATAATACTTCCTAAGCTGAAGTTCCATAATTTTTCTGTTTACTTCATCGTCTTCAACAATTAAAATTTTTTTACGGGATTGATTTGTTGCATCAGTCATAAATAAATATTCCTGTATTTAATTTACACAAGTGGACCATCAAACTACTTATTGAACATAAAACCGTTGAAACGATTGCGAAAATTTGATTTTCATTATATTAAGCCACGACTTAACAGGTTGTGTGAGTATTATTTTTCAAACACGGGAACTCATCCCCAACCCCTTCTCTTGCAAAGAGAAGGGGCTATTTAATTCTGTTTTTTGGCAAAGTCACTCCTTCGGAAAAAGGAGTTTTCTCCTTGCAATTGAATTTTCACACAGCCTCTTAAGTCGTGGGTTAATAAAACAGAGTTACAGAATTCTAACCACT
>DAIRCT010000103.1:0-8284 GCA_036796535.1 Ignavibacteriaceae bacterium | reverse complement strand
AGCTCTGTAACTTTTTGAACTGCACCCCAGGCAACATTACCAAATCCGGATACTGCAACTGTCTTACCATCAAAAGAAGTTTTTTTAGTCTTTAACATTTCTTCTGCAAAGTAAACAACACCAAATCCTGTTGCTTCTGGTCTAACGAGCGATCCACCCCAATTGATTCCTTTGCCTGTCAGCACGCCGGTAAATTCATTTCTTAATCTTTTGTACTGTCCGAATAAAAATCCAATTTCTCTTGCACCAACACCGATATCTCCGGCAGGAACATCAGTATCCGGTCCTATGTGTCTCGAAAGTTCTGTCATAAAACTTTGGCAAAAACGCATTACTTCGTTATCGGATTTTCCTTTTGGATCAAAATCACTTCCACCTTTGCCGCCGCCCATTGGTAAAGTTGTTAGTGAGTTTTTAAATACTTGTTCAAATGCTAAAAATTTTAAGATGCCCATTGTAACTGATGGGTGAAATCTTAAACCACCTTTGTATGGACCAATAGCGGAATTCATTTCAATTCTGTAACCGCGGTTGATATGAATTTCTCCCTGATCATCAAGCCAGGGAACGCGAAAAGTGATTGTCCGTTCCGGTTCAACCATTCTCTCTAAAATTTTCATAGAGCGATATTCCGGATGGCGCTGTAAAACTAATTCAAGCGATCCCATTACTTCTTCAACTGCTTGATGGAATTCCGGTTCAGAAGGATTTTTAGCTTTAACATCAGCCAAAATTTTATTTGTGTAATCAGACATACAAGACCTCTAATTTATTAATTGTTCATCAATGATGAATTAAATGTGTGTTAATTAAATTTTTTTTAGGTGAATTATAGAACAAAGAATTTTTCTGGTGTGCGCTTTCTCCCCTTGATAATTTTGTTGTTGCGTTTAACATGTTCGGTTAAAATTTATATTTTTTGTATATCAAAATTAGAGAGAAAAAGAGTAATTCCCTAAAAATTTTAGGTGTTTAAAAAGCATAATATTTACTTACTTTTGATTAGAAAAAATCAGGAATTAAAATCAATAAATTTAAAACAACATTTAATCCGTTAGCTAACGGTTAATTTATTAAGAGAGGTTTGTATGCCACTGGAAATAATTAAGGAAAAAGTCGCTCAATCCGTTGATATTTTAAAAGAAAAAAATATTGATATGTGGATTACTTTTGTTCAGGAAACTAAAGTTACTAAAGATCCGATTATGGATATGACAGTCGGAGATCACTCAACCTGGAAATCTGCCTTCATAATTAATAAAGATGGTGATACGACTGCAATTGTTGGTGATATGGAAGAGGAAAATTTTGTAAAATCCGGTGTGTATAAAAACATTATTGGATATCTAAAATCTATTAAAGAACCATTATTAAAATATCTCCGATCCAAAGATCCACAAACCATTGCAATCAATTACTCAGTTAACTCTGTACTTGCCGATGGACTTACACACGGAATGTATTTGCTTTTGATGCAGTATTTGAAAGGGACAAGGTTTGCAAAAAGAATTGTTAGTGCTGAAGAAATAATCTCTGCATTACGCGGAAGAAAATCGGATAAGGAATTAGCTATTATGCAGGAAGCTGTTGATGAAACCTTAAAGATTTTTGATATGGTTACTGCTTATATCAAACCGGGGTTAAGCGAAAAAGATATTGCCGATTATGTTCTTAAGATTACGCGTCAAAAAGGTTTTGGTCTGGCGTGGGATGAGGAAACCTGCCCGGCAGTATTTACAGGTCCTAATCCATCTAATCCGCACTCGGGCCCATCTGATAGAAAAATTGAAAAAGGTCATTTAATTAATATGGATTTTGGAATCAAGTACAAAGGTTATTGCTCTGATTTGCAAAGAACATGGTATGTTTTAAAAGATGGTGAAACAAAAGCTCCTGCTGAGGTTCAAAAAGGATTTGATATAATTCGTGATGCTATTCAAATGGTTGCCGATGCTTTGAAGCCCGGTGTTACAGGTGTTGAGATGGATGATATTGCAAGAAATTATATTGTTAAAAATGGTTACCCGGAATATCCTCATGGACTCGGTCATCAGGTTGGAAGAGAAGTGCATGATGGCGGTGCAGGTTTATTTCCTAACTGGGAAAAATATGGCAATGCTCCATTTCTTAAACTTGAAGAGAGACAGGTTTTTACAATCGAACCAAGATTGCCCGTTGAAGGTTACGGAGTATCTACTCTGGAAGAAGAAGTCTATCTAACTAAAAATGGATGTAAGTTTATCTCAAAACCACAGAAGGAACTTATCTTAATAAAAGCTTAGTTATAAAAATTGTTGATGTAGGATGGTTAATGTATGATGGTAAATGTTTGATGGATGATGGGATTTTTTGTACACGTACGCTTTGGAAAAAGATTAGGATAAAGTAAGCATTTAATTAACAGATGATTAGAGGGAAATATAATTTTCTGTAATAAAGGAAAGAGGATTGACGAGTTTTTAATTTAGCTATTGCCTAATAGCTAATTGATTGAAATCGTTAATCCTAATTCCTCAATAAATAATTTTAATTGTATCGGATAAGCTAAGTTCTGATACGGCTTTTTACTTGCCCCGCCAAAATAATTTACATTTTTGAAATATCGGTCAAATTTTCCGTAACTATTTACTAAATGTTCTACCGCTGCACTTCGGAAACGACTAATTCGCTAAAAAATCAAGCTTTTAGAAATAAAAAAACGTTCTTATTTGGAATGAAACTTGAATTAAAACAACACGTTTTAAATGAGTGAAAAAATTTTTGTACAAAAACTTTGAAAGTAAACGTTGAGAAACGATAGTTTATTCGGTAATAAAAGCTTGAAAAATTCTACTTCGGAATATAATACACTTAATCACTCCATTATTGCAGATGATATCCCCGCACTTTTATGCAGATTTAATAAGGAAGGAAAAATTCTTTTTGCAAATAAAGCTTATGCAAAATTTTTTGGCAGATCTAAAGAAGAAATTATTGGAAGCAAGTTTCATTATTCAACAGAAGAATTTGAAAGAGTTGATTCGGGTAAGCCATTTTTAAATCATTACAAAAAACAGTTTTCTCTAAAGCTTGATGAAAATAAAATTCATTGGATAGAATGGACTATAAACCGAGCTGCGGATAAAAATGGTGATGGATTTGAATATCAGGCAATCGGGCAGGATATAACAGAATTTAAGTTATTTGAAGAGCAATTAAATAAAATTTCCATCGCGGTTGAACAAAGTTCATCAACAGTAGTTATAACAAATATTGATGGAAATATTGAATATGTAAATCCAAGTTTTACTCAAGTTACCGGCTATTCTGCGGAAGAAGCTGTAGGAAAAAGTACAAGAATATTAAAATCGGGTTCAACTAATCCCGATGTTTATACTACTCTGTGGAATACAATAACAAATGGAAAAGTTTGGCAGGGAGAATTATTAAATAAAAAGAAAAATGGAGAACTATTCTGGGAGTTGGTAACCATATCGCCTGTAAAAAATAAAGAAGGCATTATTACTAATTATATTGCAGTTAAAGAAGATATAACAGAACATAAAAAATTCGAAAAAATACAGGATGCACTTTATAAAATTTCTCACGCAGTAATTTCAACTGAATCATTAACCAATCTCTACGAATCTATTCACTCAATCCTTTCCGAAGTACTTCCGGTTGAGAATTTTTATATCGCAATGTATGATGAAATAAATAACCTGTTAAGTTTTCCATACTTTGTTGATCAATTCGATGAACCATCGCCGCCGCAGACACCCGGAAGAGGATTGACAGAATACATTTTAAGAACCGGCAAACCCTGTCTTATAACCCCGGATGTTTTTAATAAACTGGTTGAAGAAAAAGAAGTTGACCTTGTCGGTACGGATTCTCTGGATTGGTTAGGCGTGCCATTAAAAATAAACAACAAAACTATTGGAATAATTGTCGTTCAATCATATTCAGAATCCATACGCTTAACCGAGCGTGAAAAAGATATTTTAATTTACGTATCTGATCAAATAGCCTTGGCTATTGAAAGAACGAAAACACTTCAGCTTTTAAAAAGCAGCGAAGAGCGCTATAGATTATTATTTGATAAAGCCGCTGATCTAATTGCCATTATAGATTCTAAAGGTAAAATTCTTGATCTTAACTATATCTTCGAAGAGGAAACCGGATACAAAAGAACCGAGGTAATTGGTAAAAACATTTTTGAGCTTGATTTACTGACACCTAAATCAGCAGTAACAGCAGCGTTTTACTTATCTAAAATAATACTCGGAAAAGAAATTCCGATTTTTGAAATTGATGGTATGAAGCAGGATGGGAAAATTATAACTTATGAATTACGTGCTGTCCCTATTATTGAAAAGGGAGAAAGAGTTGGTGTTCAGGCAATTTTAAGGAACATCACCGAAAGGAAAAAAACTGCAGCTAAACTTCAACAAAATGAAAAGCAGCTTTCTAATCTTATGTCTAATCTGCCGGGAATGGCATATCGTTGCAAGTATGATAGTAATTGGACAATGGAATTTGTAAGTCAAGGTTGCCTGGAATTAACCGGTTATCTGCCGGATGAACTGATTGACAACAAAGAAAAATCGTATGCTGAACTTATCCATCCCGAAGACAGAGAAAATATATTTAAAACAATTTCAACATCTGTACAGCAGAGAAAACCTTTTCAACTTCTTTATAGAATAAGATGTAAAGATGGAACGGAAAAGTGGGTGTGGGAAAAAGGCAATGCCTTAATATCTAAAAAAAGAAAAGTTGAAGCTCTTGAAGGTTTTATAACAGATATATCAAGCCGTGTACACGCAGAAGAGGCATTGAAAGAAAGTGAAGAACTTTATAGAAAATTAATTGCAACATTGCCTGATATAATTTGTATTACAAATGTAAATGGAGAAATAATTTTTCTAAACGAAGTTGGAATAAGGTTCAGCGGTTATTCAAATTTTGAAGAAGTAAAACATAAAAATTTTATTTCTTTTATCTCTGACGAAGATAGAGAAAGAATAACCAGAAATTTTAGAGCATCATTCAGAAAAAATTTCGGACCACAGGAATATAAGTTTGTTAATATTCACGGTGAAGAATTTCTTTTTGAAATTCAAAGAGAAGTTTTACGCAGTTCGGATAACACGCCTTATGGTTTAATTTTTTCCTGCAGAGATATTACGTTTAGAAAAAAAGCTGAAATTGCTTTAGCTCAGTCTGAAGACAAATATAGAATGCTGATGGATAGTATTCAGGATGGTGTATTTTCGATTGAGAATGGAATAATAACTTTTGCAAACAGAGCACTTTCTGAAATGATTGGTTATACTATTGAAGAAACAATTGGATATTCGTTTACAAATTTTGTTGCCCCCGAAGATCTTGAAACGGTAAAGAAAAATTATTCATTAAGGCAAAATGGACTTGCTGCTCCTTCTTCTTATGAATGGCGTATGCTTCATAAAGATGGAAGTAGAGTTTTTGTTAATATGAGTGCAAGAGTAATAAATTATCACGGCAGAAAAGCTACTATAGGAACGATAAAAGATATAACACATCAAAAAGAACTGGAACAAATACTACTTAATCAAAAAAATCTTTTTAAAGGTGTAGCGGACGCAGCAAATATTTTATTAACAGAAAGAGATTTTGATTTAGCAATAAAAAATACTTTGGAATCACTTGGAAAATCTTCAGATATTGATCGTGTTTATATATTTGAAAATGCAGTTGATGAAATATCCGGCGAGCCGATTATAAATCAGAAATATGAATGGACTAATGGAACAGTTAGTGTAGAAATTGATAACCCCGAACTTCAAAATCTACATTACTTTCCGATGTTTGAGGATTGGTATCCAATTCTTAAGGGAGGCGGCATAATAAATCAGCTTGTTAAAGATTTGAATCCTGCGTTGCGGGATTTATTAAGCGAAGAAGATATCAAATCAATTTTACTCGTTCCTATTATGGTTAAAAATAATTTTTGGGGATTCATTGGATTTGATTATTGTAAGTCGGATAGAATTTGGAATGATAGTGAAATTTCAATTCTTAAAACTACCGCAGCAAATTTAGGTGGAGTTATTGAACGCGAAATTGCAAAGAAAGAATTAATTGAAGCAAAAGAAACCGCCGAGGTTATGAGCAAACTGAAGTCTAACTTTCTCGCAAATATGAGTCACGAACTCCGTACACCGCTTATTGCAATACTTGGTTACACTGAAATTCTTAGTAATGAAATTAAAAATAATGATTGGAATGAAATGGTGGATACAATTATGGAAAGCGGTAAACGTCTTTTAGAAACCTTAAACTTAATTCTTGATCTATCTAAAATTGAGGCGGACAAAGTTCAGGTTAATGCAACAGAAATTGATCTGGTAAAAGAAATTTCAGAGTCTATTAACTTGTTAAAACCTGTTGCTGCAAAAAAAAATCTATATTTAAAATCAAAATTTTCAGATGACCATGTTATTGTAAAATTGGATAAACGATTACTGCAATCAGTAATAACAAATCTTATCAACAACGGAATAAAATATACAAAAGAAGGCGGCGTTACTATTAGCTTACAAAATTTTGTAAAGGAAGGTGAATCATTTGCATCAATTAAAATTTCCGATACCGGTATTGGAATCGCAGATGAGGATCAGGCATTGGTATTCGATGAGTTTAGACAGGTTAGCGAAGGATATAATCGTAACTTTGAAGGCGCGGGACTTGGTTTAACAATTACTAAAAAGTTTGTGGAAAAAATGGGAGGTAGTATTTCTCTGGAAAGCACTCTGGGAATTGGTTCAACATTTACAGTAGTGTTCCCAACATTTGTAAATATTTCAAATGACTATCAGGATAATATTAAACAAATAAATTATGAGGATGATTTATCCGGGCAACCAGATAAAATGGATAAAGTATTAATAATTGATGATGATCCTGCGACAAGAAAAATTATAGAACTTTTTCTAAAGGAAGAGATGCAGACTAAAACTGTTTGCAATATCAAAGATGCATTGGACGAAGCCAATAAGTTTGATTATTCATTAGTTCTTATGGATATAAGTTTGGGGCAGGGAATAAATGGAGTTGATCTGCTAAGGGATTTTCGTATGATACCTTATTATAAGAATATCCCAATTTTAGCGGTTACAGCGCACGCAATGGTTGGAGACAGGGAGAAATTTATTTCTGCAGGATTTGATGATTATTTATCTAAACCTTTTTCAAAGCATGATTTAATCAATAAAGTTAAACTCTGGAAAAACAAACCGGTAAAAACTAATATCAACTAAAGTGATATCTTTTACACAATATAAACTTCGTAGTTTAACATAACTCCAAATTTTTCATAAACGGATTTACGGATCATATCTGCAAAATCTAAAATTTCTTTACCACTTGCGTTGCCATAATTAACAATAACCAAAGCGTGCTTCTCATAACAACCAACATTCCCGATTTTTTTTCCTTTCCATCCGCACTGCTCGATAAGCCATCCAGCCGAAATTTTATAGCCATCATTAAAATTAAAATGCGGTGCATCTGGAAATGAATTTATGAAATCATCAAACCTATCTTTAGATAAAAAAGGATTCATAAAGAAACTTCCGCAATTGCTCAGTTTAGTATAATCAGGCAATTTACTTTGTCTTATCTCAATAACTGTTTCAGCAACTTCTTCTATTGTGAAATTGGTAATCCCTTTTTTTGATAATGCATTTTTTATGACTGGATAACTTAAGTTGGGTGCAAAATTCTTTTTTAAATTGAAAGTGACGGAAGTTATCAGATATTCTTTTTTTAATTGTTGTTTAAATATGCTTTGTCTGTAAGAAAAATTGCAGTCTTTATTAGAAAATATTTTATGGGTAAGTGAAAATAAATTAAAAGCTTCAACACTATGAATAACATCTTTTACTTCCTGTCCATAAGCTCCAATATTTTGCACTGGCGAAGCTCCAACAGTTCCGGGAATAAGCGCAAGATTTTCGATTCCCGACCTATTATTTTTTACAGAGGACATAACAAACTCGTGCCAATTTACACCGCCTCCAACTTTAACCTGAACAATCTCTTCATTCTCATATAAAACATTTATACCATTAATTTCATTTTTAATAACAAGACCTTCATAGTTTTTTGTAAATAAAATATTACTGCCACTGCCAAGAATTAAAAAATCATTAAAACTATTTTTCTTAAGTAAATCTTCTATTTCAGCCAAATCTTTAACTATGTAAAAGTGATTAGCTTTTGCATCAACTTTCATTGTATTATAATTTTTTAAGGAATA
>DAIRCT010000102.1:7294-8655 GCA_036796535.1 Ignavibacteriaceae bacterium | reverse complement strand
CTAAAGGTCGGGGCAATAAGAAGTTCATAAAACATTCTATCTCTAAATTATCTTCTCATTCCAAATCAAATGATCAAACGTTTCTCTGCTTCTGATTACGGAATATTTATCTCCATCAACCATAATTTCTGCGGCTCGGCGGCGAGCATTGTAATTTGAACTCATAACCATTCCGTAAGCTCCAGAAGACATTATTGCAAGTAATTCTCCAGATTTTGATTCTGATATTTCTCGTTCGCGTGCAAAATAATCTCCTGACTCGCAAACAGGACCAACAATATCTGCTATAATATTTTTTCTACCCTCAAATTTTTGAACAGGTTGGATATGATGATAAGCTTGGTATAATGATGGACGAAGAAGATCATTCATCGCGGCATCGACAATTACAAAATTCTTTTCGCCATTTTTTTTGTTATATAATACTTCTGTAACAAGGATACCGCCATTAGCAGTTAAAAATCTACCTGGTTCAAAAATAATTTCACAATTAAGTTTTTTGAAAAGGGGAATTGTTTGCTTTGCAAATTCTTCAATTGAAAAAGTTTTTTCGCTATTATAATTAACACCAATTCCACCTCCAACATCAAAATGATCGAGCTTCAATCCATCAGCTTCCAATTCAAAATAAAGATCAGAGAGTTTTTGCACAGCTTCAACAAATGGATCGATAGAAGTAATTTGCGAACCGATGTGCATATCAATCCCAGTGAATTGAATATTCTTAAAATCTTTTCTTCTTTTATAAATGGATAAAGCTGTTTTAGAATCAACGCCGAATTTGTTACTTGATAGCCCCGTTGAAATATATGGATGTGTTTTGGCATCAACATCTGGATTAACACGAATTGCAACTCGTGCAACTTTATTCATCTCACCGGCAATTTTATTTATCAATTCAATTTCTTCTTCAGATTCAGCTTTAATCATTAAAACAGTTTTTTCTAATCCAAGTTTAATTTCATTTTTTGTTTTACCAACACTTGTAAGGATTATTTTTGAAGAATCAACTCCTGTTTTTAATGCTCTGTATAATTCACCTTCAGAGTTTGCATCGACTCCGCTGCCGAGTTTTACAAAAGTGTTGATTACACTTAAATTGAAATTAGCTTTCATCGCATAAAATATTTTATGATTTATATTCTTGAAAGCATTTTCAAAATCCTGGTACTGTTTTATAAAATGGTTTTTGCTGTAGATATAAAGTGGAGTATTAAACTCTTTAACTAAATCAATTACATTAATGTTATCAACATAAAGTTGATTGTTCTTGTAATTTATAAATTCAGTTTCGAAGTAATTCATATTTCATTCTTGTTTAAAATGGGTCACACTTCGACTTCGCTCAGTGTGACTGTGGT
>DAIRCT010000102.1:0-7194 GCA_036796535.1 Ignavibacteriaceae bacterium | reverse complement strand
ATGACAATTCTAATTTTTATATGATGAAGTTTTATTTGTACACTTTGCTAATTCGTGCAACAAATCAAAATCACTATTAATTAAAGCTTCTTTCTTTCTTCTACTCCATCCCTTTATTTGTCTTTCCGCTCTGATCGCATCATTGATGTCTGCAAACTCTTGCGAGAAAACTAAATCAACTGGTAATCGAGCAGAAGTATAACCTGAGTATTTATGAAATATATGTTCATTTATTCTTTGTCCTAAATTTGAAGTTGAACCACAGTAATAACTATCATCTGCGCATCTAAGTATGTAAATCCAACCAGGTTTCATATTGACAAATCAAAGGTCACACTTCGACTTCGCTCAGTGTGACTGTGGTATAGTAATTAATCAATCGTCATGCTGAGCGAAGTCGAGGTATGAGATTCTTTATCATTTATACAAATAATACTTTTTAGAAATTGTTCTAAAATTTTCAACGTCCTTGTTTAAATATGGAAGTATATCATCTACCCTTAAATTTTGCATGAACAATTCTCTAATCTTGCCTGATCCTAAAACTTTATCAAACATATCAAAGCGTCCTTCATTTTCTGAAATGATATTTCTTCCGTAAAGTTCATTAACAGCTTGTGCAAAATAAAATTGAATCGGAATTAAATTCACATTACTATAATCAGTAATATAAACTTCAACTCCGTGCAGCATTTTATCTTTACCAAATCCGTAATACGGTTTATAAGTTATCGGTCTAAAGATTACGCCATCAAAATTATATGAATTCATTTTATTTGCAAGTTCTTCGGCATTAATCCATTCAGTAGCAAAAGTTTGAAATGGAATTGTGTATCCAACACCGATAGAAAGCACTCCGTTTAATTCCCCCAAAATTCCAGAGATTGCATAATAAAATGGTGAAAATTTATGTGGTATATGCGGCGAAGTTAAAACCCATGGCAGCTTGGTTTGTTCAAAATACATATCACGCGTCCAACCTTCCATTGGTACGACGGAAAGTTTACACTTAACTCTATTTGTCAGTAAACCTTCTTCATTTAATAACGTTGCTAATTCACCAACCGTCAATCCGTGTATATAAGGAATTGCAAATTGACTGACAAAAGAAAAATATCCATCTTCAACAATGTTTCCCTCAATTCTGTTTCCACCAAGCGGATTCGGGCGATCAAGAATTACAACTTCTTTGTCATTTTCTGCAGCAGCTTCCATTACCAATCCCATTGTGCTTATGTAAGTGTAAGATCGGCTTCCGATATCCTGAATATCAAATACCAAAACATCAACATCCTTTAACATATCTGAATTTGGTTTGCGGGTTTTACCGTATAAGGAATACACAGGAAGTTTTGTCGCATCGTCTATATAATAATCAACTTGCTCACCTGCGGAATAATTTCCACGCACGCCGTGTTCAGGTCCATATAATGCCGTTAGATTAACTTCCTTAGCTTCGAACAAAATATCTATCGTGGATTTTAATTTGCTATCAACTCCGGTTGGATTAGTAACTAAACCAACTCGTTTACCTTTTAGAATATCAAAATTTCTATCTCGTAAAACTTCAATTCCTGTTTTTACTTTGGACGAAATAATTTCTTTAGCTGGATTTAATTCTGATTCAACCATTTTTAAGAAAGAACCATCTGCAAGATATTTATATAAATCCTTTCCGGGACAAACGGTTTGATTTGAATAATCTTTATGTCCTTTTATATCTTTTAATTCAACATGATATTTTTGTTTTAGAAATGCCGTAAGCTTAACTAAAGATTTTAAAGACGCTTCACTTAATTTCTGATCTTCATAATTTCCAACAACACAAATCAAAGCGTGTCCTGTAACATCATACTCGGTATTTGTATCGCCGGGATAATTTATTGGACGGGCTTCATAAATATTTCCTTTAAGATCAATCATAAAGTGGTAGGGAATGTCAATCCATTTTTTTTCTGATCTGCTCCAGCTTTGAAGATTGCGAAGATACTGAATCATATCTTTATCCTCTGCAAATTCTTCTCCACCATGGTGGATAGTAATTTTGTTAATGTGATGCTGCGGAATTACTCTTTCAAGCGGTTTCCATCCCCAATCTGCTCTTGTAATAACTTTTAGATCGCCGGGATAATCCAATTCTGAAATATTAATATTATTGCTGATGTTAGCTGAACAGGCGAATAGTAAAATTGATGAAATAAATAAACCTAAAATTCGTATAAGTGGATTCATTATTCTTTTCTTAAAAGTTGAAATGAAATAAAATTTTATGAACAAATTTACGTTATTATTTCCTGCTCATCAAAGAATCAGTTTATAATCCAATTAAAAATATATATTTTACAAATACAATAATTTAACATCTTTGCAAAAGACTGCTTATGAAGTATTTAATCGGAATGGACGGCGGGGGAACGAAGACAAAATGTATATTAACCGATTTGAATCTGCAACCTATCTATGAAACTATTGGCGGACCTTCAAACTTTTTAGTAATTGGAACTGAAACCGTTTCAGAAACAATTCTTAATCTGATAAACGATTGTACATCATCCCAGGATATTTTATCCGATGATATCCAAGCGATAGTGCTTGGTACAACCGGAGGTGGAAGAAGAAATGATGCAGAACTTTTAGAGAAACAAATTTTTAATCAAGCCAAACAGAATAATATTGCCATCAATAAATTTAGGGTTGAAAGTGATGCACGAATTGCATTGGAGGGTGCTTTCACCGGTAAAGCGGGTAGCATTTTAATTGCAGGTACCGGTTCTATAATGTTTGGTAAAGATGAAGAAGGTAAGATTCATCGCGTAGGTGGATTTGGCAGATATATCGGTGATGAAGGCAGTGGTTATAGAATTGGCAGAAAAGGATTGAATGCCGTTGCTCGCGCTTATGATGGAAGAGCAAAGTACACAAAAATTGCCGATTTGCTGGAACAGGAATTTTCAATTTCGTCAGCGGAAGAATTGATTACAGAAGTTTACAGAAATAATTTTAATATCGCTTCAGTTGCACCGCTTGTTTTTGATGCTGCTGAAAGTGGTGATAAAATTGCACAAAGAATTTTAGAAAATGAAGCTAATGAACTCTTGCTTCACATTTCCGCTATGAAGGAAAAATTAAAAGTTCAAATACTAAAAGTGTCGTTAATCGGAAGTTTGCTTACCACCCCAAATTATTTTTCGTATCTTTTTAATGAAATGGTTGTAAGAAAATTTAATGATATTCAAATTAAAGAAGCAGAGCACTCTCCTGAGTACGGTGCTGCGTTAATGGCAAAAAATTTATCAAAGTAAGTCATTGCAAAGGAATCCGATTAGGATGACTGAAGCAATCTATAGTTTAATAGATTGCTTTGCTCGATGACTCACTCGCAATGACGAATTTAAAAAGGAGTTTTAATGTCAGAACAAAAAGCGACTACAAGAAATCCCTGGGCGTGGATACCAACATTATATTTTACGGAAGGAATTCCTTATGTAATGGTGATGTCTGTTTCCGTTATGATGTACAAGAATCTTGGCGTATCAAATACCAATATTGCATTCTTTACAAGTCTTCTTTATTTCCCGTGGTTTTTAAAATTTGCTTGGGGACCATTCATTGATATGTTCAAAACAAAACGATTCTGGACTACCACGATGCAGTTTATCGTTGCCGTTGGTCTGTTTGGAATTGCCTTAAGTCTGCACACAGCAATTTACTGGCAATTAACTTTAATAGTTTTTGCATTGATGGCATTCGCATCTGCAACACACGACATTGCAGCAGATGGTTTTTATATGCTTAGTCTTGATCAAGCAAAGCAGGCGGCTTTTGTTGGTGTTCGATCAACATTTTATCGTATTGCAACAATTGTTGGTTCAGGTGTTCTTGTTGTAATTGCCGGACAGTTAGCTCCATCTATGGGATTTAAAGGTGCATGGTCTGTTGTTTTTATGATTGCTGCCGGATTTTTTATTATACTTTTTCTTTATCACAAGTTTATTCTTCCTTATCCTAAAGAAGATAAGGGAACATTACTTGGTAAAAAATTAAGCGGGTCTCAAATCTTTTTACTTGCAGGCGGTTTCGCATTATTTGCAGTTGTAGTTTACTTATCATTTTTATTGCTTGGATTTATTCTTTCTTTATTTAAAGTTCAATCTCCCTGGGACACAATTGTTTCAACAATTCTTTTAGTTATAATTCTTGTAATTTTGTTCAGAACTTATGTAGCAACTTTTGTAGATAAATTTGAAAAATCATCAAACAAAAATGAAACATTGCTTCCTTTCATAGAATTTCTAAAAGCATTTGTAATTTTTATGCAGAAAAAAGATATCTGGAATATTCTTGGATTTCTTTTATTCTTTAGATTTGCAGAAGCACAACTTGTTAAACTGGTTCAACCTTTTCTTCTTGATCCAATTAATAAAGGTGGGTTAGGACTTACAACATCAGAAGTGGGAATTGTTTACGGAACAGTTGGAATCATTGCATTAACTTTAGGTGGGTTAATTGGAGGTTATGTAATTTCCAGAAATGGATTAAAATGGTGGTTATGGCCGATGGTATTAATAATGCATACACCTGATCTTGCATTTGTATATCTATCACACGTTCAACCCACAAATTTTATTTTGATAAATGCCGCAGTTGCCTTTGAGCAATTTGGTTATGGATTTGGATTTACTGCTTATATGATGTTTATGATTATGGTTTCGCAAGGTGAACATAAAACAGCTCATTATGCAATATGCACCGGAATAATGGCGCTTGGTATGATGCTGCCGGGAATGTTTTCGGGTGCGTTACAGGAAACAATTGGTTATCCAAGATTTTTCGAATGGGTTCTGATTTCAACTATTCCGGGATTTATAGTCGCTGCTTTAGTAAAGATTGATCCTGAATTTGGTAAGAAGAAAGAAGAACCGGCAAAAGCGTAAGATTTTAAATTAGTTATGATCTATTATTTTTTTAATCAAGGGAGAAAACAAAATGAAATATTTTTTTATTGCACTTCTTTTATTCTTTGGAATGATTTCATCTAATATGCAAGCACAGACAATGAATAATGATAACCCATTCTTTAAAGAATATACAACTCCATTTCAAACACCGCCGTTTGATAAAATAAAAATTGAGCATTATCTGCCTGCATTTGAAGAGGGAATAAAAATCAGGAGGGCTGAGCTTAATATCATCATTAACAATCCGGATAAACCTACTTTTGAAAATACCATTGGAGCTTTGGAAAAAGGTGGAGTGCTTCTTTCAAAGGTTTCTAATGTGTTTTTTAATCTAAGTGGTTCAAATGGCAATGATGAAATTCAAAAGATTGCCGAAACAATTACACCTGCGCTTTCTAAACTAAGTGATGATATTTATTTGAATGAAAAATTGTTTCAGCGTATAAAATCTATTAATGATGAAAAGGAAAAACTTAATCTTTCATCTGAACAGTTAAAGCTTCTGGATTATTATTACTCCGATTTTGTTAGAAACGGAATCGGACTTGATGAAGCCAAGAAAACCAGACTGAAAAAGATTAACGAAGATCTGAGCATGCTCAGTCTAAAGTTTAGTGATAATCTTCGTAAAGAAACCAACGCTTTGGGATTAGTGATTGATAAAAAAGAAGACTTGATTGGTCTGCCTGATGCCGTAATTCAAGGTGCAGCAGAACTTGCAAAGCAAAATGGATTGGAAGGAAAGTGGGCATTCAATCTTCAGCGTTCAAGCTTTACTCCTTTTCTGCAATACTCAGAAAAAAGAGATTTGAGGGAAAAACTTTATAAAGCATATATCGCTCGCGGTAATAACAATAATGAATTTGATAACAAAGAAATCATAAAAAAGATAATTGCATTGCGGAATGAAAAAGTAAATCTGCTTGGCTATAAAACTTTTGCAGATTTCAGACTTGAAAAAAATATGGCAAAAACTCCGGATGCTGTCTATAAATTTTTAATGGATTTATGGAAACCGGCATTAAAAAAATCAAAACAAGAAGCTGCTGATGTGCAAAAGATAATAGATGCGGAAGGTGGAAATTTTAAATTGGCTGCCTGGGATTGGTGGTATTATGCTGAAAAAGTTAAGAAAGAAAAATATGCACTCGATGAAGAAATGCTTCGTCCATATTTCCAGATGGAAAATGTTCGTAAGGGTGCGTTTGATGTTGCAAGTAAATTATATGGAATTCAATTTGTTAAAAGAAATGATATCCCGGTTTATGATAATGATGTTGATGTTTATGAAGTTAAAGAAGCGGATGGAACACATATTGGGATACTTTACACAGACTATTATCCCAGAAGCGGAAAACGTGCAGGCGCGTGGATGAGTAATTTCCGTGAGCAATCTGATATGGATGGTGAGTATGTCCCCCCGATTATTGTTAATGTGGGAAACTTTTCTAAACCTACCAAAGATAAACCTGCCTTATTAAGTTTTGATGAAGTTGAAACTTTATTCCATGAGTTCGGTCATGGATTAAATGGTTTGTTTGGTAAATCAGTTTATCCCGGATCAAAAAGATTCCCTGTGGATTTTGTAGAACTTCCATCCCAAATAATGGAAAACTGGGCATCACATCCGGAAGTTTTAAAAATGTATGCAAAGCATTATCAGACCGGCGAAGCAATACCGGATAGTTTAATCGAAAAAATAACTAATGCAAGATATTTTAATAAAGGATTTGAGGCAGTTGAATATTTAGCAGCTTCAATACTTGATATGGATTGGCACACGCAAACAAATATTTCTGAAGTTGATCCGGAAAAATTTGAAAAAGAAAGTTTAGATAAAATTGGATTGATTCCTGAAATTGCTTCCCGTTATCAAAGCACAAACTTTAATCATATTTTTGGAGGAGACGGTTACTCCGCTGGATATTATGGCTACTACTGGGCTGCGGTTCTTGATGCTGATGCATTTGGAGCATTTTTAGAAAATGGTTTATTTGATAAAACTACCGCTGAGAAATTCAGAACGAACATCTTAGAAAAAAGCGGCAGCGATGAACCAATGAATCTTTATATAAAGTTCCGTGGACGTGAACCAAAACCCGAGGCGTTGATACAGAGGTTGGGATTTAATAATTAATATGTTTACTGTAAAGACGAGCCGTTGGCTCGTCTCCTAAAATTCAGTAACATTTAAAAAAATAAGTTATAAGAATTCAAAAAAAGAGACGACTCACCG
>DAIRCT010000101.1:6159-9337 GCA_036796535.1 Ignavibacteriaceae bacterium | reverse complement strand
TTTGGAATTTTGCAGACTCAACTGTAAGTTTTTTCCAATTGGAACCGTATTTCAATCAGCCGCCATCAGTAAAAACTGTTGCTAAAGTTTTGACCGATGAAAATGCACTGTATTGTTTAATGATTTGTTATGATGATAAAAAGTATATTCAGGCAAATGCTGGTTTGCAAGATCAGTATACCGGGGATATTGTTTCTATTATGCTTGATACTTTTGGAGATAAACAAACCGCATATAAATTTGCTGTAAATGCGTCAGGAGTTAAATCAGATTCACGAATGCTCGATGATGCACGCAATCGTGATTATAGCTGGGATGGAATTTGGGAGGGGGCAGCAAAGATTTATGATTGGGGATACGTTGTGGAAATGAAAATTCCCTACAAATCTATTAAGTATGATAAAAGTCTTCCCGAGTGGGGTTTGGATTTTGATCGCTGGAGATCTTACAATAAAGAAGATATTTATTGGTGTGAATACGAACAAAGTGAAGGACAGAGAATTTCAAAATTTGGGAAACTCATCTTTGAAAATTTTAAACCTACAGTATCGGGTTTAAACTTAGAAATTTATCCGGTGGGAGTTTCAAAAGTTAAATATGCTGGCAGCAATAAATATGATTTCGATCCAAGCGCCGGGTTAGATGTTTTTTATAATCCATCTGAACAATTAACATTTCAGTTAACTGCTAATCCTGATTTTGCACAGATAGAAGCCGATCCCTTTGATTTTAATATATCACGATATGAGTCTTACTTTAAAGAAAGAAGACCTTTTTTTACACAGGGGAATGAGGTGTTTAATCCTGCAGGAAGACAAAATAATTCCGGATTCTACAGACCACTTGAACTTTTCTATTCACGTAGAATTGGAAAACTTTTACCCGGCGGAAATGAAGTTCCATTAATATTTGGAACAAAAGCATTTGGCAGAATTAACGATTGGGAGTACGGCGGGTTTGTTGCCTTAACAGGTAAGACAGATTATGTTGAGGACGGGGAAAACTTAACAGAGCCGCAAGCATGTTTTGGTTCTGCAAGAATTAAAAAACAAATTCTTGATAACTCATCAATCGGTGTGTTAATGGTTGGTAAGCAAACAAAAGATAATACTTATGGGGTGCTTGATATTGATGGTGCATTTAGAGGTGCAGATTGGCAATTAGCTTATCAGTTTGCAAGATCTTTTAATAACTCTGATGGAGATTATGCAGCATCTATAGGGCTTAATAGCATCAGCAGCACCTGGGGTAATTTATTTCGTATCCGGGCAATAGGAAACAATTTTGATGTAAAGCAGATTGGCTATGTGCCTTGGCAAGGAACGCTTTCTTCTCTTGCACTCACCGGTCCAATGTGGTATTTCGATCAAGGTGCTATCAGAAATATATTTTTTTATTTCGGTCCATTAATAGAATATGAACACGCAGATCTTTATACAGATAGAGGAGCCGTGATTGGATTTAATATGCAGTTTAGAGACGGATGGGGTTATGAGATAAATGGTTCCTATGCTAAAAGTAAAGATGAAAATATTGCTTATAATTCTTCCAGCATAAATTTAAGCTCGTGGTTTAATCTATCCCAAAAATGGAATGCAAATCTTTATGGTGGTTATGAACACACCTATAATTTTGATAGAGAATATCTTGCATTTTACTCATGGTTAGGTGCAGAAGCTGAATGGAAAGTATTAGACATCCTTGAATTAGGAACTTCATATAATATGTTTATCGAAGGAAATCCGCAGGGAAATATTGAAGATATAACTTATAATGCCCGACCATTTTTTTCATTTACACCAGTTAATAATTTAAACTTTAGAGTTTATGTTGATAATGTCTTTGTTCGTTCTACAGATAGAATGGAAAGAATTATCGCGGGATTTTTATTCAGTTGGAATTTTTTGCCAAAGAGCTGGATATATTTTGCAATAAATGATTTTCAGGATAGAAGCGATCAGTATGATGCAAACAATAATTTGCTACCAAATAAAATGCATACAACAGATAGAGTCGCGGTTTTAAAGATTAAGTATTTGTATTACTTTTAACGTAATATAAAAACAATCATTAAAACAAAAACCAATGTTCTAACAAAAAATGATGACGGACGTGGATATTCTCTTTTTGCCCATCCCCAAAGCTTTGCAGCAATTATCATCAGGGTTATCAAAACTAATGTTACTGCAGATGCTTCTAATACATTTAAATTATTTCCAATAATTAATGCCAGACTTTTTTCATTCCATAACATTCCATATATGATTACTAAGTGTAACCAATAAACAAGTAGAGATTCGCGACTTGCATCAAGTACAATGGTTTTTTTCGCAAGCGATTTTTTATCCCAGTACCAGCATAGCACAAATAAAAAAGAAACATAGCCCAACCGCTCGAGAAAAAAAATTGGATGTGGTCGCATCAACTGAATTGATTCAGGAAGTAACTCGGAAAAGAAAAAATGACCAAATAATAACAGAGCAATTCCAATTAAGGCAGTTTGCTTTATAAACTTTTCTTCTTCATTCTTTGATCGGGCATCAACAAAATATTTTGCAAAGATTGCTCCGGCTAATAAAAAATTTATCCACGGAAATATCGGGAAAAGCGATCCGTGCAAATTATTAAAGTAATTTGCAATTGCCGGATGCAAATACCTATTAAAATCAATTTGCCAAATAAATGGCGAACCTATCATTACAAAAATTAGTACTATAATTAAAAAGTAATGATAAATTTTATCCGATTTAATTAATAATCTTGTTATAAATAAAAACAGTAAACCAAAACCAATACATTGCAAAACATCAACAGCATAAAAACTTTGGATTAGTTGTGGAGTTGCTTCATTAATTGTTTTAGACAAGGAATAAAACGGAATATGCAGTGCGTAACCAATTATCACTATTTGTAGTATCCTTTGTATCTTCTTCCGGAATGCTTTCCCGAGTTTTCTCATTTCATCAAGCTTGCTGCCTGATGAAACCTGAAATGCAAATCCTGATACAAATAAAAAGGATGGGGCAACTAATCCATTGATAAAATTTAAGATGCTAAACCAACCCGTCTGTCTTAGTTCCGGCTGAAGAAAAGCATTGAATACATGAACTTCGATCATGATAATCATTACAAGTCCACGTAATAAATCTGCAGATATATATCTTACTTTTTCTTTCAT
>DAIRCT010000101.1:0-6059 GCA_036796535.1 Ignavibacteriaceae bacterium | reverse complement strand
CTCAATCTCAAAAACCGGTTTAATATCAACGGGCAATGATTCAAGCTTTTTTGTTAAAACCTGCATTGATGGTGAACTGACAGCATACTTTGCAATCAGATCTTTTGCGCCCTGATAATTCCCTTCTGCCTGAATGGTTAATATCAAATTAGCGAGTTCCTTTAATGCGGGAAAAATCTTTTCAAAGTTCACTGAAACTTTCTGATTTTTCTCATCATAAACATAAGCACCCTTTCCGAGCAGATAGTTATAAATTATGGCATTACCACCGCCGTGTGCCTCACTAATTCCAAAGCGCATACTACGAAAAGCACCGGCAAGAAAAGTAACCCACGTTTGTTTTTCCATTTCTTTAGGATAAACACCTTTCTCAATCATAAAAATGTTATTGTACATTCCAAGTATATCTGCTTTACATTCTTCAATAGTTGAGTATGTTTCCTTCAACTCTTTTTTAACTTCAGTTTGTCTTCCGTTAATGGTTATAAATCCCGGACCAACACCGTGCGACATTTCGTGCATAAGTGTATGATTGAAGAAAGCATCAAAAGTAACATACTGTAATTCGGATGGATCAAGAACGATTTCTGCAATTGGTTTTAATAATTTTTCAAACTTAGCTTCGTGAACATTTTTAAGCATTACTTTTTTTGATCCTTTTGCTTTGCGGACTCTTTCATCATTTGGAAGATTGAAAGCAAGTGTCTGAACTCCGGCTTTTGTATCTCCGGCAGTAAACACTTCATTAGCAACAACGATAGGCGATTCACTTCCCCGCTGATAGTTTTTATGTTTATCATCAAGCGGAAGATTTTTTTCTATATCACTTAGATATTTTGCAAACACTTCAAGCTTTTTTGTTTCAACAGGATCTTTTATTGTAACAAAACTTTCAAATGATGCTTTGTAGTTAAACAGTCCATCTTCATAAACTTCATAAGGACCAATTATTACTTCAATGCTATGATTTTTTAAATCCATCCAATCCATATCGCTCTGGTAATAATCATTACTCAGAAATGCTGCTGCACGAGAAAGTAAATATTTTTTTAAGGATGGATTATCTGCATACTCTGCTGCTTCTTTAAGCAGATTTGAAATTTTTGTAAGCGGCTCTTTGTAATACTCGCTGTATGGAATTGCCACTAACTTTCCATTTTGCCTGCGTATAACAGTGAGCTCTGATGTAAATAATTTTTCATCCTGCGGATGTTGCTTTATCCAGTTTTCAAACTCTTCATTCGTCATATCAGAGGGATAAAAATTTGCACCAAGCGGTTTTTTATCCGTACCGATAAATGGCTTGTCATCCTCCAGCCGGTTAAACGGACCAAACATAATGTCAAATAGCTCAAGTTGTAGTTTTGATATCTCATCTGTTTTTTTCAACAATTCATTTTTTATGTCATAATTTTTAGCATATACCTGACCGAGATAAATTGTATCAATAAGCATGGATGCCTGAACAAGTTTATCCAGTACAATTTTTTCTCTGTCTGTGAGAATATTTTTATCGTATTTAATTTCAACGGGAATAAATTTTGCTATTTCCTCTTTAAGCATAGATATCTCCTTGTTATCATTTTGCGGAGTTTCATTTTGTTTTTCTGTACAACTGATAATTATTAACGATGCAACCAAAATTAAAAATGTGATTTTCATTTGTTCACCTTGTGTTTTTCATAAAAGATGTTTGAGTTTACTAGTAGCAATATAATCAGATATGGAATAATATTTATTTGTCTTTTCCAAATCTTTTTTCATACTTATCATTTAACCACTCAACACAATAGTGTTTTTACGCTTTATAAATCTTATTATGTTTGAAAAGAAAAATTAAAATAACATTTACAGGTGGAGTGATGATTAAAAACAAAAAATTCTTTTTTTATGTTCTTTTCTCTTTAACAATAATTACCTCAACATTCCCGCAAGCACCGGAACGCAAAGATGTGCCGGATAAATATAAATGGAATCTTGCAGATATGTACAAAAACATTTCTGATTGGCATGCAGATATTAAAAAAGTTGAATTAAAAATAAATGAATTTACTTCTTATAAAGGTAAGCTATCCAAAAATTCCAAAACTCTTTTAGATGCTTTAAACACTTATTTTGAAATGCTAAAAACATTTTACAAAGCAAGCACCTATGCTGAAAACCTAAGCAATGAAGATGTTAACATTTCTGAAAATCAGGCTTTAACACAAAAACTTTCTGCGGTGGGGACAAAATTTGGAGAAGCATCAGCGTTTCTTCAGCCGGAAATACTTTCCATTCCAAAAGAAAAAATTGAAAAGTTTTTAAAAGAACAACCTCAACTCGAACAATACTCAATGTTTATTGATAATATTCAACGCTTACGTTCTCACACTCTTTCGGAAGCAGAGGAAAAAATACTTGCAAGTTTCGGTTTGATTGCCGGAAATCAAAGCACTGTTTATTCAATTTTTAATGACAGCGAAAAACCAACAGCAAAAGTTACTCTTTCTGATGGCAGCACTGTTGATTTAAGCTCATCTGAATATACCCGCGTACGTTCTGTTAATAATAGAGATGATAGAAAAAAAGTTTTTGAAAATTTCTTTAATAGTTATGGAGATTTTAAAAATACTTTGGGCGCAAATTTGGCAGGCAAGGTTAAAAAAGATTGGGTGTTTGCAAAAGACAGAAAATACAAATCATCACTTGAGGCATCACTTAATAGTGATAATCTTCCCACAGAAGTTTACACCACTTTGATAAATCAAATAAATAAAAATCTTCCAACTTTATACAGATTTTTAGATCTGAAAAAAAGAATGCTTGGTGTTGATACTTTGCATTACTATGATTTATACACTCCACTTGTAAAAGAAGTTGATATGAAATTTACAATCGAGCAGGGTGAACAATTAATTCTTGATGCACTTAAACCATTAAAATCAGATTATCTGGCAACTGTTAAAAAAGCTTTTGATGATAGATGGATTGATTTTATTCCAACTGCTGGGAAAAGAAGCGGTGCATATTCAACCGGCGGAGCTTATGAGGTTCATCCTTACATTTTAACAAACTGGAATGATGACTACGAATCAGTTTCTACTCTGGCTCACGAGCTTGGACATACAATGCACAGTTATTACTCAAACACAACTCAGCCATTTGCAAAATCAGATTATGCTACTTTCGTTGCTGAGATTGCTTCTACAACAAATGAAACTTTGTTGAATAATTATATGGTAGAGCATGCAAAGAATAATGATGAAAAACTTTATTTGCTCGGCAGTTATCTAGATCTTTTACGCACAACAATTTTCAGACAAACATCATTCGCTGAATTTGAACTTGAAATTCACAAACGAATTGAAGAAGGACAATCACTAACTGGTGAAGACATTTGTAAAATTTATTATGATATAGTTAAAAAATATTACGGAAATGATTCTGGGCATTGCGTTGTTGACCCTTACATTCAATACGAATGGGCTTACATTCCACATTTTCTTGGTTATTCTTATTATGTATTTCAATATTCAACTTCACTTATTTACGCTACTGCTTTCGCAGAAAAGATTGTTAGTGAAGGAACTGCTGCTGTAGATAATTATTATAAAATTTTAAAAGGTGGCGGATCTAAATATGCAGTTGATTTGATTAAAGATGCTGGAATTGATCCTCTTTCATCCGAAGCGTTTGACTTGACGATGAAAAAAATGAATAAAGTTATGGATGAGATAGAAGAGATATTTAATAAGTAGCCCCACTCCAAACCTCTCCCCTAAGGGGAGAGGCTTTTTAAACTTTTAGCAATTTAAATCTTACTCTTAACACTCCGTTTTCAAAACTCGTTGATATTATTTCAAACGCTCCGATTTCTTTAGTTGACTTTACATGCACACCGCTGCATGGACACGCATCATAATCTCCGATTCTAATTATTCTGATTGTATCGCCGGCATCATCCGGTAATTGAGAAAGCTTAAAATTTTTGATCGCCTCTTCTCGATCAAGAAATTCTTCTGTAACGGGTAAATCAAAATTAATAATTTCATTTACTTTTTTATTTATCGTTTCAATCTCTTCCTCTGTTAGATTACGATCAAAATGATAATCACATTTGGATTTTTTCTTTTCTATATGATTACTGAATGATCTTCCCCGATTAAACATTCTTACCATTGTCTGATTAAGAATGTGTTCAGCGGAATGCATTTCGGGATTATAATCTTTATTTGATTTCACTTCGTTCATCTTCTAATTCCAATTTTTATTTTGTGCAGTTTAGTGTTTTCGTGTTTTAGTGGCGGTTCCTTTTACCACAAACCTGCATGCGGTATACAAGAACTCCAAGACACCAAAATGCACTAAAAAATTTTTACCATTTGTTATAATGAATTTTTTCTTCCTTAAATCTTTCCTCAGCTTTAACTTCTTCGTCCGGATAGCCAAGTGAAACCAAAGAAATTGGAATAATGTTACTTGGTATTTTAAACAATGTTTTAATTTTTTTAACAGTTTCCTCAGAACCGTAAACGCTTATCCAGCAGCTACCAATTCCCAAACCATAAGCAGAGAGTAAAATATTTTGTGTTACTGCCGAACAATTTTGCAATGAATAAATATCGTTGTTTTCAATAGAAGAATCCGCACAAACTAAAATAGCAGCAGCGCTTTGCTTTAACATTTCTGCATGTGGAATTATTTCAAAAATCTCCAGCAAAGTCTTCTTATTATCTATAACAACAAACTGCCATGCTTGCTTATTCATCGCACTTGGGGCATACATTGCAGCTTTAAGGATCTTATCAATATCCTCTTTATTGATGTTTTGATTTTTATACTTTCTTATGCTTCTTCGGTTAAGTAATGCTTCCTGTACTTCCATAGTTTCTCTTAAAATATTATATGATTTCTCTGTGTTTCTCGGTGAAACCAAAGTGGCTCTCAGTGTAAGTACTAATCCTTTCACAGAGCAACACGGAGAAAACACTGAGTTCTACAGAGTTTAAAATAATTTATTTTGCATCCCAAATATAACAACACTTCTTTTTGTCTTCGAATTGGCGGCACATTTTTTTATTATTCGGCATAACTTAAAAAGGATTTACAATGAGTGTTTTATTACGACTTAAAGAAATTATTACTAAAAAATCTAAAACTTATTATTTCTTTGCAGGTGTTTTTTCTGTAATCGGTATTTTATTTATAGCATCAAATCTTTTCTTCACACAAAACACAAACACCGCATTTGATAAGGATGAAGTTTTCCCTCAGGATTATAAGATTATCTCCCCTAAAATTCCGGGCAGCATTTTTATTTTTGGTGAAGGCGTGCCCTTAGAAAACTTTGAGGTTTATGAAAGAGTGGATCGGGAGATATTGGTAAACACTTACTGGCATTCAGCAACTATACTTGCTTTAAAAAGAGCCAATAGATGGTTTCCTGTAATTGAGCCAATCTTAAAAGCAAACGGTATTCCTGATGATATAAAATATCTCGCAGTTGTAGAAAGCAATTTAGAAAATGTTGTATCGCCTGCCGGGGCAACGGGATTTTGGCAGTTTATTAAAGCAGCCGGGATAAAATATGGTTTAGAAATTAATGATGAAGTTGATGAGAGATATAATGTTGAAAAATCTACTCAGGCAGCATGCAATTATCTAAAAGAAGCTTATACAAAATTTGGAAACTGGACGATGGCTGCAGCATCATTTAATGCCGGAGTAAATGGAATAGATAAATGGAGCGGTTTGCAGAAAACTACTAACTACTGGAATCTTGTTCTTGGTTCTGAAACATCGCGTTATATTGCACGAATTATTGCATTAAAGTTAATTATGGAAAATCCTTCTGCTTATGGCTATGATTTGAAAGAAGATGATCTTTACAAACCGCTTAAGTATAAAGAAATTGAATTAAAATCTTCAGTTGCAGATTTTGCAGATTACGCCGTAACGCTTGGAATAAATTATAAAACACTAAAGCTTTACAATCCCTGGCTGCGTGATACAGCACTAAAAAACAAAAGTGGTATTGTTTATAAAATTAAAATTCCGGAAGAAGGAAGTATAAAGCT